>WJIW01000137.1 GCA_014730065.1 Armatimonadia bacterium
AGGTTGACCAGAGGGCTGGGCTCCCGGGTCAGCTCTTCGGTGTCCCTGTGAACCAGCCGCCAGCCGTCGTCATCGCGGGTCCAGAGGGTCCAGCGTACGTTGTTGAGGGGCGGCACGTCCTCGACGGTCTCGGTGCCGGAGACGAAGACCCGGCCGCCGGACCTGACGATGCATGTCGAGCCCCGGCACCAAAGCGGCCCCGAGCCATTGTCGGGCGCGACATAGGTGTATACGTCCTCTTCGATCTCGACGATGGGTGGGGCCAGGATGGCCGCGGCCGCCACTGCGGCCAGGCTGAGCTGGACCATGGGCATCGACCTTTCATGAGCCTCGCTGTTGGCTTCCGGGGCGGGCGGCGGTCTACCTCTCGCCCCTCCTTGCGTGCTATGAGCAGCACCGGTATAGTGAGTTTCAGGAGTAGGGGGGGGCGCGGACCTACCTGTTAGGAGGCGCTCCATGCAATGCGTTAGGCTCGACTCGCGGAGTAGAGGCCGCGGGGCGGGCAGTAGAGGAACGCGTACGGGCTTCACCCTGATCGAGCTACTCGTCGTGATCGCTATCATCGCCATTCTGGCAGCGATCCTGTTCCCGGTGTTCGCCAAGGCGCGAGAGAAAGCGCGCCAGACGTCGTGTCTGTCCAACTGCCGGCAGTGGGGCACGGCGATCACCATGTACGCCCAGGACTACGATGAGGTGTTTCCGGGCTCCAGCCGCAACCCCTCGGGCGCTGCCGGCGGCTATGCGCACATCGACGGGTACGCAGCTACATTCGATGCTGCTTGCCAGCCTTACGTCAAGAACTGGCAGATCCTGACATGCCCCAGCGATGCTGAGTCCCAACAGTTCCCGGCGGTGGCAACACCATCCAACAACAGCGCTCGCAGATCCTACGGCATGTTCGGGAACATCGGCATCTACCGGGCGTCCACCTTCACGACTCCGTCCCAGGGGCGGCCCCTTCCGACGATCCCCGAGCCTAGCCGCACGGGTCTGCTGACCGAGGTGGTCGGCTACGGACACCCCAACGAGATCGTCAGCGTGTCCGGCGTGGGGGACGTGTACATCGGCTGGCAGCGAGGTGCGAGCCTAAGCTCCATGTGCTTCACCATCCCCGAGGCCCAGGCGCGCCACAACTGGGGCCTGAACATCGCCTACACGGATGGCCACGCCAAGTACAAGAAGGCCACCGGCAGCGATGAGCCCATCGGCTCGTGGCAGTGGTGGCCCATGGATGGGGCCCCGCCCACGTACTGGAGCGGCATACAGTTGCCCGGCTACGTCGAGGCCAGCGGGCCTGCCAGCAACTTCTATGGCGGCTGCCCGGGTTCTGCCACGTTCTTCGATGGATGGTGGGACCCCGATGGCGACGGGCGCACTCAGCCCGCGCCCATCCCAGGTGAGCCCATCCCTGCGGGTTACACCGCTTCACCAGGCTAGAAAAGCGCGCGGGCCGGCGCTCGGAAATCCACCGACGCCCTCCCCTCTCCGCCGGCCCGCGTACTCATCTGGCCACGAACCGAGGTGAGAACTAGTATGTGGGCTCTCGCGCTGCTAGTTGCGGCATCTGTGGTCGCCCCTTGGAAGGACGATCCGGGGGTGATCCTGCTGCACCGACAGGCCGGAATGGCCGCTCCCGAGAACACCGTCCCCGCTCTGGAGGCCGCCGTGGGTCAAGGCGCCGATGGCGTCGAGATCGACGTCCGCCGCACCGCCGATGGGGTGTTCGTGCTATACCACGACGACTGGCTGCTCCAGGAGCTGGGCGCCGGCGGTCGCATCGAGGAGCTGACCCTGGCCCAGGCTCTGGAGCTGGACATAGGCTCGCGGTGGGGCGATCAGTGGGCGGGCCTTTCCGTGCCGCTCCTCGTCGACGTCCTGAGCTTCTGCCGCGCCAACGACCTGCTCATCCATCTCGACATCAAGACCCCTGGCACCTATGACCAGATAATGGGCCTAGTCGATGACGAAGGCTGTCGCGACCTGGTCCAGGTCGCCGGCGGCCATGCCCCCGACGACGCCCACGGTGTCGAGGTGCCGTGGCTCGGCTGGAACTACCTTGAAGGCGGTGAGGAGGACCCGAGCGTCATGGCCGAGGTGGTGGCCAATGCTCCCGAGGGCCCGTGGCGATGCTGGGCCGATGATGCCCGGAGTCTCGTGATGGCCCTCGGGCGGGAGCCGTGGGCGCGCGACTTCGTGCCCTACGTCTCCACAGCGGACCAGGTGCTCGCGGATCTCCCCGTCCCGGACCGGCCCGTTCGCACCGTGGATGATCTGGCCGATCCCGACCCTAACGTCCGGGAGCGGGCGTGCACAGCACTAGCGGAACACCCAGACCCCGCCGCTCTGCGGCAGCTAGTCGACCTGGCGGCTTCAGACCCCGATCACCAAGTGCGCCTGGAGGCCTGCTGGGCACTGGGCGCGCTGGGTGACCCCTCGGCCGTGCCGGTCCTCTCGGAGCTGGCCCTTTGCTCCGCGGAGGACGCCGAGATGCCCGAGCTGGCGGAGATCATCTACCTTAAGGTCGCCTCGGCGTGCGCACTCGTGCGCATCGGCGGCGAGGACGCAGAGGGCACCATCCAGCGGCTGGCCCACTCCGGCGAGGATCTCGACCCCGCCCTGGCCGGCCTCGCGCTGGCTGCCTACGGGGGGGCCGATGTAGTTCCGCAGATCGTGGCGCTTCTCAGTGATGCGGAGTCGGGTGCCGATGTGGCGGGCTTTGTGGTGCCACACCTGGGCCGTTTCGGTGTGAGCGCCGCGCCGGCCTATCTCTCCGCCCTGGACATCGAGGGCTGGCCATCGCGCCACTGTGTCTTCTGGCTGGCCCAGATCGGCGACGAGGCGATCCCCGAGGTCGAGGCTTTCATCCTGGATGACACCCGGTCGAATGCGAGCCGGCGACGGGCCGCGCTGGCCCTGTACTGGATGAGCACTCCCCAGGCCGCCACCACGCGCGACCGCCTGAGTCGCGACGGAACCCCCGCGCCCGAGGTGCGCGATGCGCTGGTGCTTCCTCGGCCCTGGGCCCATGACCATGACACCGAAGGAGACTGACCGATGATCAAGCGCATGGCTCTCGCGACCGCTCTGGCTACACTTCTGGCCGCCGCCATGACCGCACCGGGCTGTGGCAAGAAGGATACCGACGAAGAGGGTGGGCCACCCGAGGGTGGCGTGCCTGAAGAGAATCTCAAGATGGGCGATCCAATGGCACTGGAGGAGAAGGCGGGCGGTCGCTAGCCGTCTGCGTACCCTGGCCGCGTGTGGCCCCACTCCATGAAGGACAAGGCACCAGGCCCACGAATACCGACCGTCGGTTGGGAGTTGGCCATAGGTCGTGTGGTGGGCCTGGTGCCTGTACGCGGGGACGGTGTGAGACACGCTTCCACTGCGCCTCGCCAGGTGGTGGCGTGAAGGGGGACCAGCTCCTTTGCCGAGCGATGACGCCAGTGACCTCGTAGCTCATGCCCCGCTGCCTCCGCGCGTGTGGTCGCCCGTCTTCTCCGGGGTGGGTGGCTCGTCATCGGGGCAGCGGGGTCCGGACCGCGCTACCGACCCTACCGGCACCAAGCTGTGCTTCATCGATACCGACTTCATTGTCAGATGGGCCAACCAGGCGTCACTGGCATCCATGAGCTCCGGAGGCGTGGCCTGCCTCGGCCGACCGTGCTACGAGATGGTCGCCGGTCGCCCCGAGGTGTGCGAGGGCTGCCCCAATCGCACAGTGCTGGAGTCCGGCGTTCCCGTACGGGAAGAGGGTGGGACTCCCGACGGCCGCACATGGAGCGTGTATCGCGAGCCCATCTACAGCGCCGAGGGAGCCCTCGAGGGCGTGCTCGTGAGCGCCACCGACGTGTCTCCCTATAAGCGCCTGATGACCTCACTACGCGATAGCGAGCACCGAGGCCGCCTGGCCTTCGAGCACGCAGCCTTCGGGATGGCCCTCCAGGATCTGACCGGCCGCTTCCTTCGTGTCAATGACCGCCTGTGCGACCTCGTCGGGTACAGTCGCTCGGAACTTCTGACCATGCGCTGCTCGGATCTCGAACATCCTGACGACAGGCATCTCGGACGCGGTGACGCCGAGCGCATGCTCCGTGGCGAGCTGGCGCAAGCGGGCGTCGACAAGCGACTGGTGACCCGCGACGGCAGGGCGGTGTGGACGCGAATCACCGCGTCACCGGCCCGGCCCGAGCGGAAGACCCGGTACCTGGTGTGCGTGATGGACGACATCTCCGAACAGAAGGCGCTCGAGGAGGAGCGCCTGCGGCTCGTGGACGAGCTCAAGCGGTCGAACAACGAACTGGGACGCTACGCGCAGGTCGTTGCCCACGAGCTGCGGGCTCCCCTGGCTAACCTGCGACTCAGTCTCCAGATCCTGAGCGACACTCCCGATGACGGCTTGTCCGGCGAGCTGAAGTCGGAGGTATCCAGGCTGGAGGGGATCGCCGCTCGGATGAACGAGATCGTGGACGGGATGCTCAGCGCGGCGCGCGTGAGGTCCGAGGAGCATGGGGACAAGATTCCATGGGCGGATGCCTCCGAGGCCCTCGCCGCCGCCTGTGCGTTGCTTAGGCCGGAGATCCAGCGCCGCGATGCCCGCGTGGAGGCCGGTGACCTGCCCCATGTCAGAGTCGAGCCGGGTCACCTGGTACAGATCATGGTCAACCTCGTCGGGAATGCCATCAGACACGGCGGCAGAGACGGACTCCGGATCCTCGTCACCGCGTCGCGACGCGACGGCCGGTGGTTTGTGCGCGTGGAGGATGATGGGATGGGGCTTCAGCAGACCGCCTCGACAGGCACCGCGGGGGGCGGCCTGGGCCTCGGCATCGTCCGAGATCTCCTGGCGCTGTACGGTGGCTCCTTGGAGACAGGCACCACCGCAAGCGGCGGTGCTGTCGTCACGATCTCGCTCCCCGACGGCTAAGCTGTCGCACCGCCTGACCGTATCCTCCACTCAGCCCCTTCGTTCCGCGCCCTACGGCAGTGTGCCCGTCGTTTGGACCGTCTTAGTAGTACACTGATCGGTTGGACACAGAGGCACGGCCCACGAGCACAGCGCGTCAACTGGCTGCCTACCCGCCCCAACTCTGGGAGCACGGCCAGGACCGCATGCGTGCCCGGAGCCAGGTGGCTGATATGTGAGGCGGCGGTGGTGACAAGTGGCCAGGGCCCAGTTGAGCGTGCTGATCGCCGATGACGATCCAGAGAGCCGCTCGGTACTGGCGTCCCTTCTGGGCGACATCGAGGACGTGCAGGTCGCTGGCATCGTAACTGACGGAGCCGAGTGCCTTCTCGCCGCCCAGGCGGATGAGCCCGACGCAGTGTACCTCGATGTTAGGATGCCGAAGGTCGGGGGGTTGGAAGTGGCCTCCGCACTCCTCGACTGGGATCGTCCTCCTGCGGTTGTGTTTGTGACGCACTATGATGAATATGCATTTAAGGCGTTCGAGGTCGCGGCCATTGATTATCTAGTTAAGGACCCCGATCTGGCCAGATTCGCGGCTAGGGTCCGAGAATCCGTTCAGCGAGTGGCCAGTCGCACCGCACGCGGCCCGAGCGCGGTCGGGGGCGCGGACTCTGCGGACCTGGCGCCCTTGGCACTGAGATTGGGCGGCCCAGCCGCAGTTGGCCAGTTGCGCAAGCTGCCGGTGCGGGACCCAGACGAGGGCACACTCCGCCTTTTGGACCCCTCTGAGATACTGTGCGTACGACGCTGTGGTCGCTACGTGGAGCTCTACACCTCCTCGGGCACGTATCGTGCCTACTACTCCGTTGATCGCCTGGAGAAGCGTTTGGCCGCCTTCGGATGTATCAGGGCCAGTCGCAAGGCACTGGTGAACCTGGAGCACGTCACCCACCTAGTGCCCAATGGGGATGGGTCGTATGACGCGATACTGAACGACGGCGCTCAGACGCCCATCAAGGTCAGCCGAGCGTACGCGCAAGCACTGCTCGAAGCCCTTAGGCCCTGACACCTCGCACGCAATCCACTGCATCCCATGACACCCTATCCGCGGCCTGTGACAGGGGCTCCGAACCCGGGTCCTGGCCGGGGGCTTCCGAGGGCATGAACATGCTAAGGCGACGCCCACCATGCTGACGGAGGTACAGGCCATGCACCAGCAGAGCCACCCGCACCTAAGCCCAGAGCTCGGCAGCGACTGCCATGCCCTCGCGCACGGCCCCTCACTCGACGTGCTCCTCGTCGAGGATGATCCAGCGCTGCGCCGAGTGCTGTCCGAGGTGCTCCGAGTCTACGGGCACCGGGCCGTGGAGGCCGCCACGGCCGCCGAAGCCATGCGGCGCCTGAGATGTCAGCGTTTCCATGCCCTGGTCACGGACTACAACCTCGGGACGACCAACGGCCTGGAGCTGGTACTGGATGCCTCGCGCGTGCAGTCAGGGCTACGGAGCGTCCTGGCCACCGGGCAGCGCCTCACCGTCGATGAAGCCGCGCAGTTGCGCGCCTGCGGGGCCGGACTGCTACGAAAGCCCTTCGTACCGACTGAGTTGATGACCGCAATTGGAGCTAAGCCCGTCTAGCCCCGGCATCGCCTGGGAAGGGCACAGAGTTCCAGGGAGGATGACAAGTCTGATGGCGACTGAAGCCAAGCAACGTTTGAAGAAACCACAGGGGCGGCCCGGAGAGATGCTCGCACTGCTTGCAGGACAACCTCTGCCCCCATGCGAGAACGTCTTCCGCACCCGCCAGCGACTTGCTGAGGCCAGCAGCCTGGTGGACGGATACGCCGCGCTACTCCGCAGCATCCCCGATCCACTTTTCATTACTGACCCGGATCTGGTGTTCGTGTACATTAACGACGCGGCCGCGGCCATGGCTGGGGTCAGGCCCGACGACGTGGTGGGCAAGCGCACGTGTGCCGAGGTCTTCAAGGCGGACGCGTGCGCCGAGCGTTGCCTGATCCGCCGCTGCATGGCAGACAGGCAACCCATCACCGGCGAGCGCGCCGACGTGCAGGACTCCTCGGGACGAGCCGTGCCACTGCTGTGCTCTGCGGCGGCCGTTGTCACCGACGACGGCGAGGTGCTGGGCGGCGTCGAGATCTTCCGCGACGTGACAGCTCAGATGGAGGTGGCCGATCGGGCTCGGGCGGCGGAGTTGCAGGCCAGGAACGTCCTCGAGGGCGCGGACGCTCTCTTCATCGCCGATACCAACCTGACCATCACGTACATGAACGAAGCCTGTGCCAGGGCGACGGGCTACCGCCAGGAGGAAGTCGTCGGCAGGATGAAGTGCAGGGAGATCTTCCGTTCGAACATATGCGACACCGCATGCGCGCTCAAGCGCTGCATGGCGTCGGGTGAGACCCTGTCAGGCGCTCGCGTCACGATACACAATCGGCAGGGACACCCAATTCCGTGCATGGTTACCGCCGCACCCACCTTCGACGAGAACGGCAACGTGACCGGTGGCTTCGAGATCTGCCGGGACATAACCAAGGAGGCGGAGATCGAAGACAGCATCCGCTCAGCGGCCGAGCAGTTGAGCTCGTCCAGCACCGAGCTGGCGGCCGCGACGGAGGATGCCGGGCGAGCCGCCGATAACGTAGCGGGGTCCATCCAGGGCATTGCCGGCGAGGTCGAGCAGGTCAGCAAGTGCAGCACCGAGGGTGCCGAGACCGCCGCGGGAGGCCAGGAGAAGGTCCGGCTGACGACGGAGACCATGGCTCGAATCAGCGAAGCCATGAAGACCATGCTCGAGGGCATGCGGGAGCTGAATGGCCGTGCCGACGAGATCGGGGCGATCACCGCGACCATCGAGGATGTTGCCGAGCAGACGAACCTCCTGGCTCTGAACGCGGCCATCGAGGCGGCGCGAGCCGGGGAGCACGGCAAGGGGTTCGCCGTGGTTGCCAGTGAGGTCAGAAAACTGGCGGAACAGGCCGCCGACGCCACCGGAAGCATCGGTGAGCTGGTGAGAACGGTGCAGCGTCTGATCGCCGAACGGACGAGCGACACGGAGCAGGCTGCCTCGGCTGCCGATCAGGGCATGTCTCTCGCTCAGGACACGGCCGACGCCTTCAGCGGCATCGCCGACGCAGTTCAGAATGTGGATGAGCGCGCGAGAGGGGCTGCCGACGGCTCCCAGTCCGTCGCCGCCGGGGCTGAGCAGATGACCGCCTCCATGCAAGAGGTAGCCGCATCGGCCGAGGAGCTCTCGGCACTCGCCGAGGAGCTCAGTGCGACGGCCGAGAGACTCGGCGGGGAGGGCTAGCCATGGGCCGAACCGACCCACGCAGCGACATCGAGCGACTCGAGGAGCTCACCGCCGACCTCAACGAGCTCGCGACGTACCTCAATGCCCGCGCGGAGATACCCTGGTCCGACCTCCTTCACCCCGTTGGGCGGGTGGTGGCCGCGTGGCGTGACGACGTCGTCTCCAGCGCCACAATGGCGGGGTCGGAACCCGTGAGCACGCCGGACGCCACGTGTTGCCGGAGCGCGGCGCGGCGCGCCGCCCGGCTCGCCCAGATCGCGGGGCCTTGGCCTTCCGACGCCCAGCTTCTCAACCGGCTGGCATCCACTCTGGAGGGAATTGCGGAGGTAATGGACTAGCCCTCAGCGCGACCTGTCTAGGGTACGACCGCGCGAGCCCGGACGCCGCCTGGGGACGGATCATCCGGGCTCGCGCATCACTGTCGACGAACCTACTCATCAGCCTCGTCTTCGCCCTCGGCCATGGCCTCGGTCATCTCACGCTCGGGCTCCTCTTGCGCCCGCAGGACCTTCTCCACGCCGACGACCTTATCCGTCTCCTTGCACCGCACCAAGATCACGCCTTGGGCTGAGCGGCCGGTGACCCGGATGTTCTGGGTGGGCATCCGGATGAGCTGGCCCGCCGAGGTGAGCAGCATGAGCTGGTCGTCATCGTCCACCACCTCGCAGCCCACCACGGGACCGTTCTTATCCGTCACGTTCAGGGTCTTGATCCCGACGCCGCCCCGAGTCTGGACCCGGTACTCCTCCAGCGGCGTGCGTTTGCCGTACCCGTGCTCGGTCACCACCAGCAGGTCCAACTCCGGATCGACCACGGTACACCCGACTACCTCATCGCCCTTGCGCAACTTGATCCCGCGCACGCCGCCCGCGCTGCGGCCCATGGAGCGCACGTCGTCTTCGCTGAACCGGATGGACTGCCCGTCCTTGGTGCAGAGCAGGATCTCGTCCCCGCCGCCCGTCCAGAGGACCCAGCGGAGGCTGTCACCGTCCTGGATGTTCATGGCGATGATGCCCCGAGCCTTGAGGGGGGTGTCGTACTCCTCCAGAGCCGTCTTCTTCACCACGCCCTTGCGGGTAACCATGACCAGATAGCCGCCCTGGTCGAAGCTGTCCACGGAGACGGTGGCGGTGACCTTCTCGCCCCGCTCGATGGGGATCAGGTTGACCACGGCCGTGCCGCGAGCCTCACGCTTGGCAAGGGGTACCTCGAAGGCCCGGAGGCGGTAGATCCGGCCGGCATCGGTGAAGAAGAGCAAGATGCTGTGGGTGGAGGCGACGAACAGGTTGCTGACGTCATCCTCCTCCTTCTTGTTGAGCCCGATGACGCCCTTGCCGCCGCGGTTCTGGACCCGATACGTTGCCACGGGTAGCCGCTTGATGTAGCCGTCGCGGGTCATGGTGATGACCATGTCCTCCTCTTTGATGAGGTCGGCGATGTCGATGTCGTCGGCTTCCACGGCCTTGATCTCCGTCCGCCGGGGATCGCCGTGGCGCTTCTTGATATCGACCAGGTCGTCCTGAATCAGCTCGTACACCCGGCGGGGGTTCTCGAGGATCTCCCGCAAGTACGCGATCTCCTTGATGATAGCCTCGTACTCGTCCTGGATCTTCTGCCGCTCGAGCTGGGTCAGTCGGCTGAGGGTCAGGTCGAGGATGGCCTGGGCCTGCTTCTCCGAGAAGTCGAAGGGCGACTCCTGGAGCCGCTCCTTGGCCACGGCTGGGGACTCGGATCCGCGGATGAGCTCGATGATGGCATCGAGCATGTCCAGTGCCCTCAGGAAGCCCTCCAAGATGTGGGCCCGCTCTTCGGCCTTGGCCAGCAGGAACCGGGTCCGCCTGAGGATGACCTCTTTGCGGTGCTCGATGTAGATCTCCAGGGACCGCTTGAGGGTGAGCATTCGGGGCACGCCGTCGACGAGGGCCAGCATGTTGCAGGAGAAGTTGGTCCTCATCTGGGTGTGCTTGTAGAGCTGGTTAAGCACCACGTTCGGATTGGAGTCGCGCTTCAGCTCGACGACCACGCGCATGCCTTTGCGGTCCGACTCGTCGCGGATGTCGGTGATGCCGTCGATCTCCTTCTCCCGGGCCAGCTCGGCCATGTGGGTCACCAGAGTCGCCTTGTTCACCTGGTAGGGCAGCTCGGTGATGATGATGGCGTCCTTGCCCTGGCCGATGGGCTCCACCGAGGCCCGGGCCTGCATGCTTACGGTGCCCTTGCCCGTGGTGTAGGCGTCGCGCACACCCTTCTGGCCGAGGATGAGTCCCGCCGTCGGGAAGTCCGGCCCTGGCACGTACTTCATCAGATCCACGTCGGTGAGATCGGGGTTGTCGATGAGGGCGGTAATCGCGTCACATACCTCGCCCACATTGTGGGTCGGGATGTTGGTGGCCATACCCACGGCGATTCCGGTACTGCCGTTGCACAGCAGGTTCGGGAAGCGGCCAGGGAGCACGATGGGCTCGTTGTCTTCCTCATCGTACGTAGGCGTGAAATCGACCGTCTCCTTGTCGATGTCCAGCATCATGTCCACGGCCGCCGCTGCCTGGCGGCACTCGGTGTAGCGCATGGCCGCCGGCGGATCGCCGTCCACCGATCCAAAGTTGCCCTGGGGATCGACCATCATGTACCGCATGGAGAAATCCTGGCCGAGTCGCACCAGGGCGGGGTAGATGACCTCGTTGCCGTGGGGGTGGTACGAGCCGCTGACCTGGCCCGAGACCTTGGCGCACTTGACGTGCCGCCCGCCTGGGGAGAGGTTCATCTCGCCCATGGTGTAGATGATCCGGCGCTGAACGGGCTTCAGGCCGTCCCGGGCGTCGGGTAGCGCGCGCGAGAAGATGACGCTCATGGCGTACGTCATGTAGGAGTCGCGCATCTCACTGGAGATCTCGACAGGCACTACCCGCTGGCCGGCGGGCTTCCCTTCGGCATTACCGTCCTGCTTGTCCTTAGGCATGGGTACACTCCCTGGGTTGGCCGCCGGGCCGCGCCCGAGGCCCTCCTGACACGCTTGGTCGTGCTCGGTCTAGAAGTCGATGTTCTCTACTTCGCGGGCGTGGTCGGCAATGAACTCTCTACGGGGCTCGACCACGTTGCCCATAAGGGTGCTGAAGATCTGGTCCGCCTGAGCGGCGTCATCCAGGGTCACCTGCCGGATGATACGGGTCTCGGGCTCCATGGTTGTGGTCGCCAGGTCGTCGGCGTTCATCTCGCCCAGACCCTTGAACCGGTACATGGAGCGCCCGCGCTGAGGCAGTTCCTTGAAGAGTCGGTCGCGCTCCTGCTCGGTGAGGGCGTAGTAGGTCTTGCCGCCCTGTTTGACCGAGAACAGCGGGGGCTGGGCGATGTAGACATGCCCGCCCTCGATCAGGGGCTGCATGTAGCGGAAGAAGAAGGTAAGCAGAAGGGTGCGGATGTGGGAGCCATCCACGTCGGCGTCAGTCATGATGATGATGCGGCCATAACGCAGCTTGGAGAGGCCGAAGAGGCCGCCCTCATCACCCTGCCCATTGCCGCCGCTGTCGCCCATGGAGCCGTTCCCGTTGCCGCCCCCATGCCCGCTGGCGATGCCCGTGCCGAGAGCCGCGATGATGTGCTGGATCTCGGCGTTGTTGAGGATCTTGTCCAGCCGGTGCTTCTCGACGTTGATGATCTTGCCTCGGATCGGAAGGATCGCCTGGAACTGCGAGTTCCGGCCCGCCTTGGCCGGTCCCGCAGCCGAGACCCCCTCCACGATGAACAGCTCGCTGGCGGCGGGGTCCTTGCTCTGGCAGTCGAACAGCTTGCCGGGCAGCCCCGCACCGCCGGTCAGGGCCGACTTCCGGCGCACCAGCTCGGCCTGCTTGCGAGCCGCCTCCCTGGCCTGCTGAGCGACCTGGGCCTGACGCACGATGCGGCGGGCCTCGGTGGGGTGCTCCTCGAACCAGGTGGTCAGTCCCTCGCCGACTAGGGAGTTGACCAGGCCATCCACCTCGCGATTGCCGAGCTTGGTCTTGGTCTGCCCCTCGAACTGGGGCTGGCTGAGCTTGACCGAGATCACCGCAGTCAGCCCGTCCCGCACGTCGTCACCCGTGAGGTTGTTGTCCTTCTCCTTGAGGATGCCCTGACTCCGCCCGTAGTGGTTGATGACCCGGGTCAGGGCCGTGCGGAAGCCCGAAACATGTGTGCCGCCCTCGACCGTGTGAATCAGGTTGGCGAAGGAGAGGGTGGTCTCCTGGTAGGAGTCGTGGTACTGGATCGCCAGCTCCACATCCACATCGTCTCGGCTGCTCTCGAGATGGATGGGCCGGTGCAACGGGCTCTTGGCCGAGTTCAGCGACTTCACGTAGTCGATGATCCCGCCCTTGTACAGGTAGGTCTCTTCCTTGCCCGTCCGCTCATCCTTGATGGTGAATCGTGCGCCGCCCGTGAGGTATGCCAGCTCCCGGCATCGGCGCGCCAGGTACTCGAACTCGAACTCGACGGTCTCGAACACATCCGGATCTGGCTTGAAGCGGGTCCTGGTTCCCGTGCCCTTGGTCTTCTCACCCTTGGTGACCTTCGTAACGGGGACGCCCTTCTCGTACCGCTGCGTATAGAGATGGCCGTCCCGACGGACCTCCACCTCGAGCCATTCGGACAGAGCGTTGGTGCAGGAGACCCCCACACCGTGCAGCCCGCCCGACACCTTGTAGGCGCCCTCGTCGAACTTGCCGCCGGCATGGAGCACGGTATGCACGACCTCGACGGCTGGCCGTTTCTCCTGTGCATGCATGTCAACAGGAATGCCTCGACCATTATCGGAAACAGATACTGCACCATCACTATGGATTACTACCTCGATGGCATCACAGTAGCCGGCGATGGTCTCGTCGACGGAGTTATCGATGACCTCAAACACGATGTGGTGGAGTCCACGGTGCGAGGTATCGCCGATGTACATAGCGGGGCGTTTCTGGACCGCTTCGAGCCCCTTGAGAACGCGAATTTGAGACGCGCTGTATGAGTTATCAGCCATAGAGACCCCTCGAAAATCGGACTTGGCTACATGTGCGGGTGCCATTCGGCTAGCTGCGCCGGGAGATGCGACCGTGGTTAGAGAGGAGCGGTGGGGGCTCCGGTGGCGGGTGCGTGGTAGGTCATACGTGGCCCCGTCCTGCCCCATTCTGAGGGCGCTACTACTCGCTGGTCATGCATTCCTCGCGGCCCCCATCTGAGCCTCTAGATAATACCCGAAAAGCCGCCTGGCGTCAAGCTCTGACGCCCCTGCCGAGGCCGGTCATCGCGGCCCTCTACACCTTCGGCGCGTGGCGCGAAGTCCCTGGCTGGCACGGCGATCCCGGCAGCGCTAGGGCGGCCTGTGCGGGCGGTATGCCCGGGCGTGCCCCCGGCCCCGCCGGACGCCGGCGGGATGGGCCTGACCCGTCTCGATCCCGCGTGCCCTGCAGCCGAACCTAGTCACTCCGCTCCTCTTCCCGATGCGGAGGTACCGAGCAACGCGTTTCGTTGGCGATTGGGTGGCGCAGCGTCTCGCCGCAGTCCGACCTCGCGCCCGCCGTTCTGCGGTAGATGAGCAGTCGCCTCATGGGCGATGAAGGGGCCCAGGGCGGATGGACGTTGGTTGCGTTCTGGGTAACCTAGAGCCGGCCCCTGCGGCTTCACGCGCAAGTCACAAGGCCCGCGCCGCTCAGGCGGCGCTGCGGCGTGCCGGCTCCTCGGGCTCGGGCAGGTCGATCCAGCACGTCACCAGGACGTCGGCGTTCAGCTTGGCCGCACGGCCGGCCTCGTCTTCAGCCATGGGGGTAATGACCCACATCCCGCTATCATCGCGCCTGGCATGGAGCCGGACGGGTTCTGGGCCCCCCCCATCGGGAAGCCTGACCTGCGCGGCTGCGAAATCCACACCAGTCGCCGCGTGGCGCACAGGCACGACCAAGGTCGGCCCCAACGGGGCGGCTAACTCGTTGGCAGCCAAGGTGGTGGCATGTCGGTCTAGCTCGTTGCTGAACCACTTAACCGCCTCATCCACACCCGCGACTCGGAGCATCTCCCTTAGCCCGAACCCGCGCTGCACCGGGACGGGCGCGCAGCGCGTGCGGGCATGCGCCTCCGTGCGCTCAATCGGGTCCATCGGCAGCGCGAAGCCGCTGACGCCGCAGTCGACTCTGCGGGGCCCATCATCCCGCAGCACCTGCGTGGGGATGAAGACGAGCATCCGCGCTGCGCCTTCGTAGAGTCCCTCCACTACCAGGACCTGGTCACACATATCGGCCTCGGGGCCGACTACCTCCGCACGGCCCACCTGCTCGCCGGAGCCGGCACCGACCATGGGGATGTACCCCTCCTCGTGCACCGGGCCGGGTCGGGCCGAGGTGTCGGCGGCGGGTTCGCCGGGCTCTGCGTCATCCTCATCCTCGGCTGGCTCGTCGGGGGCCAGTGCCGGCTCCGAATCGAAGGGCCGCCCGCTGCCTGGCGGGGGCTCAGCCAGGACCTGCGACACACGCTCCAGCCACTCTTGCGCAAGCGCCTCGACACTCATCTCGCGAAGGCGGGCCGTCGACGGATCCGCGGTGGCGAGTTGTAGGTCCCCACCCATGATGTGGAGCTCGCCTGCCTCGGGGTCCTCCTGGAGCCTCAGGGGGCCTTCGAGTCCGTAGTCGGCCACGAAGTCGTTCAGCCGCTTGGCCGAGATGATGGCGCGCTCGTAGGGGGACAACTCAAGGCGCCGGCTGAGGACGCGCATCACGACAATATCGCCGACGACGACCTCTCCCACCTCGCGCCCGGCCGGACGGTCCTCCCGCGCTCGGAAGTGTGGCTCTGGACCATGACCGTCCGCCTGAAGGGCACAAGTCCTGGCCCCTCCGCTCATCAGGGTCGTTTTGGGTTGACGCGGCGAGGGCTCCCCATCCCCGTGCCGCTGGCGTGGCACGGCACCCCAGGCGCGCTCCAGCGCATCACCGATCCGCCGCTGCCACTTCCGCGCCAGCGACTGGGGGCTCGATCCGTTCCGGTTGGCTGTTGCAGCGTCCACCACCACCAAGATGACGCCATCGCAAGTGACGCAGACCTGCCCTCCCCCGCCGGTGGATACCTCGACTCCGCCGGCGATGGGACCCCTCTCCGCCAGAGCGTTGAGGCGCCTCGCCATCAGCATTGCCCTCTCGTACGGATCCATGGGGCCCAGGCTGGTATCCAGAGAGGAGCGGATCCGGATGACGACGTCGCCCGCCGCCAGCACCTCGGCCTCTCGGCGCCCCTCGTGCTCTATCTCGCGGGCGGCGAAGTAGTGCAGCGACGCGTCGATGGCTCTCTCAGTAGCTGTTGGCTCTCGGAGCACAGGCGCAGGTCGTGATCGCGGCTCGGCGACACGCGTGGCGAGCCCCGTTGCCATCACCGCCCCCAGCAGGGCCGATGCGATTAGGGCCAGGGCTGTTCTCACCACTACACCTACTTTCCCGCATCGACCCAGCCTCCACTCGGCTGCGCCCCGTATGGCCACCGGCCGCCGTATGTGGGTACAGCGGACGTGCCTACCACTGGCATGACTATCATACCTGCGGCAGCGGTGTCCCGCGCAAGACCTGCGCGCTCGTGCCCCAGCGGCGGCGGACCTCGTCGTTGGCGCTCACGTACACACCGGTCTCTCGCTCGCCCTCGTGGGCGGGCTCTGAGGGGAGATCAACATAGAATACGTCCTCCTCGACCTCACGAATGGGTAGCCCCCATCGCTTACGCGCGGTGGCGATCGAGGTGCGGACGCGTCGCCGAAGGAGACCGAGCTCGCGCGCAGAGAAATCATCCTCGTGGCCACTGGGAGCCAACGCCAGGCCAATGCGGATCCGGTCTAAGGACTCAGGCTCTACCTCGGCGACGTACTCCATCCAGTGCTTCGCGTTCTCGCGCCCCCTGGAGCTCGTCAGGTAGAACGTCATGATGCGCGCAACTCGGCCGGTCGGGGTCCTCTGAGCCTCGGGCGCCAGTACGGGCAGCCACCGCTCCAGGACCAGGTTTTGGGTCGATGACATCATCGGTCCCTCTCCGTGTGAGATCACTTCGGGTGACCAGTGCAGCCGTCCTTCACGCGGCCGTGCCGCCGGGCACACCCGAGATTCATACCCTCACCTGGCTTGCGGAGTTCAACGACCCCCCGGCCCTAGGCTTTCACCAGAGTGGCCACCACATCCCTCACATCCCGCGGCTCCACCTCCGGCGTAACCACGACTTCTCCAATGCCCACTGGGAGCACCCATCGCACCTCGCCCCGCGCGGCCTTCTTGTCTCTGGTGAGGGCCGCCAGCACCTCGTCCGCCGCCAGGCCGGGTGCCGACGCGGGCAAGCCGGCGGCCTCAACGCACCGGCGCACTCGTTCCACCAGGCTCTCATCGCATGTGCCCGCGCGCACACCCACCATGGCGGCTCCAACCATCCCCACGGCCACAGCCTCCCCATGCCGCAGCTTCCGATACCCTGCCACCTTCTCCAGCGCGTGACCAATGGTGTGGCCGAAGTTCAGGATGGCCCGTCGGCCGCTCTCGCGCTCATCCTCTGCCACCACCCTTGCCTTGATGGCACAGCTCCCCACGACGACCTCCTCCACGGCGTCCGGCGCCGCCTCGAGGACACTGCTGCGGAGGGTCTCGACACGGTCCAAGTAGCGGGCATCGGCGATCAGGCCGTGCTTCAGCGCCTCAGCCAGACCGCACCGCAGCTCCCGACGGGGTAGCGACGATAGAGTGAGCACGTCACACATCACCAAGCGCGGCTGGTGGAAGGCACCCACCAGGTTCTTCCCCTCCGGCAGGTTGACCCCGGTCTTC
>WJIW01000138.1 GCA_014730065.1 Armatimonadia bacterium
CGTCTCCCAGGGACGGCTCGTGTACAACTTCGCAACGGGCTACCGCATGACCGGCGACGACGCGTACCTCGAGGCGTGCCGAAGGGGCGCCGACTTCCTGGCCTCTGAGCTGCGTGATCCGATGCACGGCGGATGGTACTTCGCCTGCGATATCGAGGGCCGGATCGTTGACAGCAGGAAGGACTCCTACGGCCATGCCTTCGTCGTCTTCGGTCTCTCCCACGCCCATCATGTGACAGGCGATCCGCGCTACGCCTCGGCCGCCGAGGAAGCATGGTCCATGACGTCGCGGCGGCTCGGCGACGGCTCGGGCGCGGTGGCTCCCTCGGCCTGCCGCGACTTCACGGCCCCCGCCAGAGCTCGCTCCCAGAACCCCGTCATGCACCTCTTCGAGGCCCTCCTGGCTCTTGCCACGGTGGGCGGACGGCCCCAAGTCCGGGGCGATGCCTCGGATCTCGCCAGCTTCGTGCTGGAGCGGCTGATCGGCCGCCCTGGCCAGCCCTTGCCCGAGGTCTACGACGACGACTGGCGGCCCCTGGAAGAGGCCGACGGCGGACGCATCGACGTCGGCCATCAGCTCGAATGGGCGTTCCTCCTCTCCCGGGCGGTGGAGCTGGGCTTCCCCACAGAGTGGCTTGCGTGGGCCGAGGGCCTGCTCGACTACGCCGTCGCCCACGGGCTGGACGAGTCGGGCGGCGTGCTAAGCCCGGCGGCGCCCGACGGCGCCCTCTCCCCGAATGCGCGCAGGGGCTGGTGGGAGCAGTGTGAGGCGCTGAGGGCTTTCGGTCATTGGGCGCTGGTTCGGGGGAGGGACGATCTGCGGGAGCGCTTCGAGCGGACGCTGGCTTGGACCCGTGAGGCCCTGGTCGACGCGGAGCTCGGCGGCTGGAAGTCGAGTCCCGACGACGGCCGGAAGGGGACTGAGTGGAAGGTGGACTACCACGTGGTCGCCCTATGCGATGAAGCGGCTCGGCTGCTAACGGCCCGCGACTAGCCCCTTGGCCACCACGTCGGTGGCTTCATCCGTGCACGGCCCTCAGGTCGAAGTCCCGCAGCTCCACGGCCACATCGAAGATGCCGGGCACTTCCCAGCCGATGTTCATGCCACCGATGCGGTAGTCGGACAAGTCCTGGGAGTCGGCCAGCAGGTCGCGCTCCCAGGCCCGCTGTAGGCCACCGAGCATCTCGGGCAGCAGATCACCCTCGAAGCTCACCCAGTCGCCCGAGTGGGTCGACTCGGAGGCGTAGGCGTCGCCGCCGGGGGCGTAGATGAGCTTCCCTGTGCCGGTATCGACGTGGGTCATGGGTCGGGGGATCTCCTCGCGATCATCGAAGATCTGGATGCCGAACCAGTAGTAGTCGCCATAGCCGGGGGAGGACTGGTTGAGGTTCTGGGCGGTGATGAAGAGCTGGTACTGGGCGGCATGTAGCGAGGGCGTGTATTCGCTGGTCTCGAACTTCTCGCACTTGGCCAGCCGAGCCTGTAGCCGGAAGGGGATGCTACGGAGCTGGTCCAGGCCGGGGCTTGGAGCCAGTCGCTGCTCGGCCAGCAGATGCGGCCACGGCTCGCCGTGACGCCGGGCTCGCCCGCCGTACTCCCGGTGGGCGTTGACCTTGAGGTACAGATAGCCCTCCTCGGGCTTGGCCACGACGGAGCGGGCCGAATTGGCGGCACCGTACCCTCCGGGCACGTCGATGACGTGGTCGTCGGTGAGGGGGAAGGCGCTGGACCACTGGGAGAGACCCCATACGGGATCGGGCGCAGCGGGAGGGAGATGACCGATGACCACATGCTGCCCGGGCTCCGGGTCATGGAGCTTGAAGCCCTGCTCCCAGTGGCGATCCTGGAGCAGCTCAACCGCATCCTCGCCGCGCACGCCCCCCGCCGCTCCGATGAGGCCCGCTCCGATGAGCGATCCGATCCACCCTCGTCTAGTGCTGGCCATCGTCAGCCCCCTCCGGCTCCAGAAGATCCATGATGATCTCGGCGGCGATGGTCACGATCCGCCCACATCGCCGATGGGTGGTGGCGTTGAACACGCCCCCCGTGCGGTCCCGGCATTCGGTGAAGCCGGCCTCGGCCTCGAAGCGCTCCAGGAGCTCCCCGGAGAGCCGCTGGGCCAGTTGGTCGTCCTCATGCGGCTCGGTCCGTCCGCGCCGGTAGCCGATCAGCATCACGCCCGCCGCGACGGCTCCGCATAGCCTGGCACGCTCGCCGATACCGCCCCCCCAGCCCGTGCCCAGGCGGGCCAAACGGGGGTCGAAACCGGGGTCCAGGTACTCGCCCACGGCGAGCATGAGAGCTTCCGTTCAGTGGTGGCCCGAAAGGAACAGTCGAACGGCCTTCTTGCGCGCGTCGCGGCGATGCATGGAGCGATTGTAGACACCACGCTACCGGGCCGCAACCGCTCGCTCGCCAGGATTCTCGGGCCCATGCTCGAAGACTGCAAGGCCCATGGATGACTCATCGCCACAGACGGCCCCGGTGACCCCGCCGGCTCCCCGCGGCCAGGGCTCCCGCCCCGGCGTGACCCTGCGAGTCCTCCCCTGGCTCGCGGTGCTGCTCCCACTGAACGCGTGGTGGGTGGGGCAGATCGAGGTGGTGAAGTACTGGGCCAGCCCGACCATGGTCTCCCTCTTCTATAATGCCGTCTTCCTGCTGGCCGTGGTGATCGGCCTGAACTCCCTGCTCAAGCTGGCGACGAGACCCCTCGGCGACCTGGGCGTGTGGGTTCGCGAGCGCTTCGTGCTCACGCCCCGCCACCTGATCGTCATCTACTCGGCCATGTGCATCGTGAGCGCCATGGCGTCCCTCGACAACTTCCAGCTCCAGGCCGTGGGGATCACCCACTGGAAGGCCCATGCCACCCCGGAGAACGAGTGGGCCAAGCTGTTCCATGACCTAGTCCCCAAGGACCTGGTCGTCGATGATCCCGCCGCCCTCCGGAACCTGGTCGAGGGCGGATCGAGCCTATACAAGCCCGAGAACTACCGGGCATGGATCGAGCCGGCTCTGTGGTGGGCTAGCTATGCGGGCGCGGTCTGGCTGGTGACGCTGTGCCTTGCGGCCATTTTCCGGAGGCGGTGGCTCGAATCCGAGCGGCTCCAGTTCCCCATCATCGAGGTGCCGATGGAGATGGTCTCGGAGCGGTCGCCCCTGTGGCGGGACGGGCGCATGTGGGGCGCGCTGGCCGTCGTGTTCCTGATGCAGACCTCCAACGCCCTGAACAGCATTCAGCCCCTGGTCCCGAAGTTCCCATTCAAGGTGGTCGAAGTGCCGTCCCTGCACTTCAACCCGGCCCTCGACCCGGCCATCGGCGATGCCATCGGTCTGCTCTACCTCTCGTTCTATCCCTTCGCCATTGGGCTGACGTACCTACTGCCGACGGAGCTGGTCTTCTCCACACTCTTCTTCTGGTGGATCTACAAGCTGCAGCTCGTGGTCTCGGCGAAGATGGGCCTGCCCACGGGCGAGGGCAATGCGCCCTTCGCCGATCAGCAGATGTTCGGCGGGTACCTGGCCCTGGGGTTCCTGTCCCTCTGGCTGGCCCGCGGACATCTGGCCCGGGTCATCAAGACGGCGCTGGACCGGCCAGGCGGCTACGACGACCGGGACGAGCCCTGGCCGTACCGCACCCAGGTCATCCTGCTGGTGGTGGGGCTCGCCTACACCCTATGGTTCGCCATATCCAAGACCGGTATGGCATGGTGGGTGACGCCTCTGTTCTATGGCGTCTACTACACCCTGAGCCTGGCCGTCATGCGCATCCGGGCCGAGATGGGGATCCCCGCCCACGACCTGCTAGTCAAGGGGCCCGTTCAGACCATCCCCAAGATCCTGGGCACCCGCGCGTCCATCGGCGGCCGGAAGATCCTGGGTGATCGGACCCTGGTCTCCTTCGCCCTGCACCGCTTCTACAATCGAGGGTACCGGGGCCACGTCGCTCCCCATCAGATCGAGGCATTCAAGATGGCCGAGCGGACGGGGATGAGTACGCGGGGCCTGGCGAACCTGCTGTGGATCCTCCTGCCCCTTGGCGCCCTGCTGACCTTCTGGGCGACCACCCAAGCCCTCTATGTGGACGGCTCGGATGCCAAAGCGGCACCGAACAACATCTTCTACGGAAACGAGCCATGGGAGGAGCTGACGCGGCGCATGCGTGACCCGCTTCCCTACAGCGGGGCCCGGCTCATCGCCGCGGTGATTGGCTTCGCCGGGACTCTCCTGATGATGGCGGGGCACACCCGGATTACGGGCTGGCCCATACATCCGATCGGGTACGCGCTGGGCAACTGCTGGGCGGTCCATTGGCTTTGGGGGCCAATGACCATCGGCTGGCTGGCTAAGGTGCTGACCTTGCGTTACGGCGGCAACCACGCCTACCGCACGGGCAGGATGATCGCCATCGGGATCATCCTGGGCGACTTCTTCGCTGGCGGGATCTGGGACCTGATCGGCCTCTCGCAGCACCGAATGTACTTGAGGATCTGGAGCTAGAGCGGCCGGTTGATGCCCATGGCGTCCCGCGCTCGGTCCAGCACTTCGCGCGCCTTGGCTCTCGCCTTGCGCGCGCCCTCGGCGTAGATCTCGCGCAGCTCGTCGGGGTTGTTGTCCAGCTCGGCCTTCCGCTCTCGGGCCTCGCCGAAATTCTCGAAGAACAGCTCGGCGATACGCTTCTTGACGTCGCCGTACCCCACCCCGCCCTCGCGGTACCGGCGGGCCATCTCCTCACGCTCACCCTCGGGGGCCATGAGGCGGAAGAGGGCGAATACGTTGCAGGTGTCGGGGTCCTTGGGCTCCTCCACCGGGGTGGAATCGGTCTTCATCCGCTTGATCTTCTTCTCCGTCTGCTTGGCGTCGCCGAAGATCTCGATCACGTTGCCATAGCTCTTGGACATCTTCCGGCCATCCAGGCCCGGGACCACAGCCACATCAGGGAGGATGTGGGCATCGGGGAGCACGAAGACCTCGCTGTCGTACTGGTGGTTGAAGCTGCCGGCGATGTCCCGAGTGACCTCCAGATGCTGCTTCTGGTCCTGCCCCACGGGCACCACGTTGGAGTCGTAGATGAGGATGTCCGCTGCCATCAGGATGGGGTAGCCGAAGAGTCCCATGCTGGCGACCATGCCCTGGGCAACCTTGTCCTTGTAAGCGTGGCACCGCTCCATGAGACCCACGGGCGTGACCACGCTCAGCAGCCACGTCAACTCGGTGACCTCGGGCACATCGGACTGGCGGAATAGTGTGGCCCGCTCGGGCGAGAGACCCAGGGCGATGAGTCCCGCTGCGGCCTCGTGGCAGTTGGCCTCCATCTCCTCGGGGTCGGTGACCGTGGTCAGCGCGTGGTAGTCGGCGATGAAGTAGAAGGCGTCGCACTCCTCCTGGAGAGCGATGTACTGCCGAATGGCCCCGTAGTAGTTTCCGATGTGGAGCTTCCCCGACGGCTGGATCCCCGATAGCGAGCGGCGCATGGCTTGGTCCCTTTCACTGGTGCGGCAGTCACACGGAAGAGCGCCCACGGACAGTATCCGCGGGCGCCCCAAGTCGGTTCAGATTATGCACGCACCAAGGCCCGCGGGGGCTGCGTTCTCAGCGGCCCCGCCACCAAAGCGGCCTGGCTACGCGGCGCGTTACGTCCATAGCGCCGGAAGTGTAGTCAAGGCCGGGGCGCCATGTCAAGCTAGCACCCGATGGGCCACACGCAGCCTGTCGGGGATGCTCAGCCGGGCCTTGCACCCCTGGGTGCAGGCGCCACAGTTGGTGCAGCCGAGAGCGTTGCGGCTGGCGGGGAGGGCGGCGTAGAGCTTCCGGCCCCGGTCCACCCACCCGTACTCGGCGGCGTACATCTCGTACCGCAGGATGTCGGACACGGCCACGTTCTGGGGGCACGTCCCGTCGCAGTAGCCACAGGAGGCGCATACCTTGCCCTCGGCCGCGGCGGCCAGGGCGCGCTCGGTGTCGGCGCTGACGTACTCTTCCCACTTGTTGGCGAAGTTGGCCATCTGGTCCACGTTGCCGTCGTTGCGCACGGACCAGCAGATGGTCGTCCAGTGCTTCTTGTCGAGCATGTTCGCCCATACCTGCTCGGGCTCGCCGCCCCCGCCGCGAAGCGACTTCATGACCATTCCGCCGACGCCCTCCTGGGCGGCGCGCTCCATGATCGGGTCGATCTCCGCGGCATTGCCAGGGTTGTACGCCGGCATGAAGACGTCGTACCAGCCAGCCTCCAGGCCGGCCTCCAGGACCTGAGGCACGCTGCCATGGCTGGTCAGGCCCAGGGCCTTGGTAACGCCCTCCTCCTTGAGCTTAAGGTAGGCCTCCTCTACCTCGGGCTTGGCGGGCTCATCGGGGTTGGTGGTGTGGAAGAAGGTGATGTCCACATGGTCGGTGCCGAGGGTCTCCAGGTCGCGCATGACCGAGTCGTAGCCCAGCCGGGTCTTCAGGCCCAGGACCACGTCGTCCCGGTCTATCTCCTTAAGTGCACGGCCGACCATCTGGATGGCCTTGCCGTCGGCGTATCCGGCGTTGGTGTGGACGAAGTTCATGCCCCACTCCATTGCCCGCAGAATGGGCTCGAAGGCGGTCAGGGGCACCGTGCCCACGGACATGATGGGAACCTCGATCTCGGGCTTCTCAAAGGTGCGGCGGGGCACCGCTTTCATCTCGTCCTGCGCCTTGGCTGCGGTGGAAGCTCCACCCACGGCTAGCGCTCCTCCGCCCAGCGCCGCGCCTTTCATGAAATCTCTTCTCGACCAACCCACGATGACGGCCTCCTTATGATCGCTCACGTGTTCGGACCAATACCCAATTGGCGGCCCGTCCCGGCCATCCTCCGAATCTCACCACCGCCGCCGTCACCTCCCGGCCGCCGGGGCGTCTGATTACCAAGCCCCGCCGCAGGCAATGGAGCGGGGCGGGTAGAACATCGTCCCGCGAGGGCGCGTTCGGATCTCGTGACAGCCACGCGCCTAATGAGCCTTTCTCAAATTGTGCACTTGTCTCTTGGTTAGGAGCCCGGCATGTTGGATGAACCCCAGGCCCAGATCTCTGCGCCTC
>WJIW01000139.1 GCA_014730065.1 Armatimonadia bacterium
CCCGACGCTCAGTTGCGCGGCGGACTCGACTACCACGGCGGAATGGGCTGGGCGAACGACTGGGCGAAGGCCTGGCCGTCGGCCGAGGCTTCCATGGCTTGGGGGATCCAGGTCGTGCTCAAGGGCCGGTTCGAGGTGAGCGCTCTGTACTGCTGCCCCGACCAAGGCGTTGGCTCGGTGGTCCGGGTTGCGGTCGGCGATGAGGCGGCTCAGGCGCCCATCCTCGACGCCCACGATCCCGAGCCCATCCCCAGCCCCGACCGGGTGCCCCGCCGCGCCGAGGTCCACGAGAAGGTCTGGGCCGAGCTGCTCCTGGGTGAGCTGGAGCTCGATACGGGCGAGGCCGAGCTGGTCCTCTCGATCCCCGCCCTCGCTCATGCCCCCGGTCCGGAGATCAAGGCGGTGCGGCTACGGCGACTCGCTTGATGGGTTCTCCCAAGTCGCGCCTTGCCATGCTCCGGTCACGCCCCTCGGAGCCCCGAGCAAGGAAGGGAGGGCGCTCGCGGGAGCAGCGCTACCCGCCATCCAGCATGCCGCGCTTGCGCAGCCAGCCTTCGCAAAGCTCGGGCCATGTGGAGAGCACCGGGTCATCGTCTCCCAGGCCGTAGCCGTGCTCGCCCTGCTCGTAGATGTGTAGCGAGAAGGGCACGGAGTGGGCACGGAGGGCGCCGGCGAAGAGCAGGGCATTCTCGACGGGCACGGCGGAATCGGCCACCGAATGCACGATGAAGCAGGGCGGGGTGGCGGAGGTGACTTGCAGCTCGCTGGAGAGTCCTCGGACCAGCTCCTCGGGCGGGTCCTCGCCCAGCAGGTTCACCCTGGACCCCACGTGTCCGAACCTGAGCAGAGAGATCACCGGGTAGATGAGGACACCGAAGTTAGGGCGGCACGGCATGCGGTCCACGGGATCGGTAGCATCGGGGTCGCCCAGGTCGTAGTGGGTCAGTGCCGTGGACGTGAGGTGGCCGCCGGCGGAGAAGCCCAGGATCCCCAGGTACTCGGGCCCCACCCCCCAGTCGGCGGCTCGGTGGCGCACGATGCGGAGTGCGCGCTGGGCGTCCATGAGCATGGAGGGATGATGATAGCGGGGCCCCAGGCGGTACTTGAGCACGAAGGCGGCCACACCGAAGGAGTTGAGCCACAGCGCCACGGGCTCGGATTCGTGGGGCGCCAGCCCCGCGTACCCCCCGCCGGGGCAGACCACGACCGCTGCGCCGGTCTCCACCGACTCCTCCGGAAGGTATGGGGTGAGAGTAGGAACGTCCGCTTCCTCGGAGCCCACGGCGCCGGGGGCGCCCTCGGGCCAGAGCACGACGGGGTCCAGCTTGGGCATGGGTGATAGGCTCCTCCCGATACGATGATGGACGCGCGCCCTATGGGTTCCTTGGGGTGCTCCGATCCCCCTGCGAAGGCTCGGCAAGCGGCACTCGAAGCTCCACCCGGGTCCAGTCGGTGCCTCCGCGGTCGATCCGCTCCAGGGCGAGCTCTCCACCGATAATGGCCATCATGGCGCTATGGAGCGCCAGACCCTGTCCCGCGCCCCGGGCAGGGCCTAGACCTTCCAGCCCCACGCCGCTGTCCTCGATCCCCACAATCAACTCATCGTCGATCTCCGCGGAGACGCTCAGGTCGAGCCGACGCTGTGGGTCGCCGCCCCGACCGTGGCGGGCGGCGTTTCGCGCCGCCTCTCGCGCCGCACAGAAGAGCACCTCCGCCGGGAAGGGCGGCAGCTCCGCGACCCGGTGCTCGGCACCGGGCGCAACGCGCCACTCCACACCATCGAAGCTCTCGGCCAGGGTGCCCTCCAGCTCCCTGCGAAGAGCCCCCAGAGGACCCAGTCGCACCACCTCGGGCATCAGCACGGGCATGTTCCGCAGCAGCGAAGAGATGCGGCTGTGCACCTCCGTCAGCTCCCGTAGCGCGTCCTGGCCGGGGCCTTCGGCCGGAAGCTGGGCGCTCAGCTCGAGCATGGCCGCATGGAGCTGAGGCAGGACGTCGTCGTGGAGGGCGCGCCGAGCGCGATGGTCCAGCAGCTGACTCTCGCCCACCCGCTCGCGCTGAAGGGTCATCAGCCGCTCGGCCAGGGTCCGGCCGGCCAGCACGTCGAGGATCCGGTCGGCGGCGATGCGGGCCACATCCATCTCCTCCTGGGTATACAGCCCTCCCAGAGCCTTGGGGCCGAGAAGCAGCACGGCCCTCAGGCGCGCCCCTTCCCTGAGGGGTACCGCCCATCCGCTCCGGCCATCCACCGAGGCGCGCACCCATTCAGCTTCGGCGGCCAGGCACCCCTCTTCGGCGGCTCGGATCTCGGAGGGACTGGGCCAGCTCGACTCGGGATGGCCCAAGGGCTCGCCGACCAGGGGCACCAGGGAGCCCAGGGGGATCAGGTACGCGCACCGCGCCTCGAGCACGTCCTGACTGAGCGCGGCGAGCATGGCCGTAGCCGAGACCTCGGCACCGGACTCGGCCTCGGGCGCGCGCAGGGCACGCAGGATGCCTTGGCTGGCGACGAAGGGCCGAAGATGGCTCATGTAGCGATCCCGCTCGGCGAAGGACCGCCACCCGAGCAGCGCCAGGCTCGCGGCCACCAGAAGGGTCACTACGGCCAGGGCCACGGTCAGGCTGGCCACATGGTAGACGATCCAGACCACCAGGAGGGAGTAGACTCCCCCCAGCACAAGGGTGCTGCGCCATTGGCGGGCCAGGCCTCGCCGCGGAAGGGTGTGGCCGGTGAAGATCTCGTAGGCCACGATGGCCTGGCCCTGGAGCACCACGGCGATGGCGACGAGACCCGCCACGAGCAGGGCACCCGGCATGACGGGCGAGTCTGGCTCGAGCACACCGATGGTATGCCGCTGGCGCCAATCGGCGATGATGACGAGAACCCAGGACAGCACGAAACCGGCGAGGAGCAGGACCACCGTGGTTGCCGCCAGCCATGGCCGGGCCCGATCCCTCGCCAGCCCTTCCCAGTCCGAGCGCGCGGGCGCGGGCCGAAGGATCGCCCGCAAGGCCAGCCCCATGGACGACAGAAGGAACAGGGCGTAGGTCACGATCAGCAGCGGGACCCCGCCCGGGCCGCGTGGGGCCATGGCGGCGTCGGGACCGCGCTCCAGGGCCGGATCCGGC
>WJIW01000140.1 GCA_014730065.1 Armatimonadia bacterium
CAGGTTGCGGTCGGCCAGGTCCCTGGACCACCAAGCCTGGAGGCACTCGCCCTCCAGCCCCGGCATCCGCTGGCGCCAGTAGAAGATGACCATCTCATCGGGGTCGTCGTCGCCGTCGGTGTCCAGGTAATCGATGGCGGCATCCACGACCCCGTCGGCGTGCCAGTCGGCCAGGTACAGGTCGCTGTCGAGATCGGGCCGGCCGGACTCGCCCAGGTCGCCATCCTCGTCGATGGCCCGAACCAGGGTCGGCTTGATGGTGCTGCGGGGATCGGTGTCGAGGAACCAGGCTTCGTCGGGCGAGCCGTCGCCATCGGTATCGCGCAGCAGCCGCTCGCCGGCGGGCAGGTCCAGGACCTCAGCGGCGACGGGGCCGTCCAACTCCGCCAGGCCCCCGAAGACTCGCTCGAACAGTGCCTGCTTGTGATCTTGCGCGAGCGCTCCGGTGGCGAGCAGTGCTAGGCCAAGCATCAGGCAGCGCACGATGAGTGCGCGGACGCGGTTCATGTCTCGATAACTCCCCTTCGGTAAGCCTCGGGGGCATTCGCCGGGCGTCGGGCCGGGGCCTGGCCAAACGGTTCCGCCAACAGATTCTCCCGAAACACCCAGGGCGGATGTGCCTCTAAGTAGAATGACAGGCTCAGGTTGGGCACATAGGCGCTGGGGCGCGGTAACTTCTCGAACGGGGTGGTTCGTTTGAAGCGTACCGTGCGGCTCTCTCTCTCCGGCAACGTGCTTCGGCCTGCTTCTCTGTGGGCCCCCCAGGCGCAGTTGACCGTGGACACTGAATGGCCGCCGCCGGACGTGGCCGAGGTGCCCAGCGAAGACGAGTGGCACGATCCTGACGACCACAGCCATTGGGATTGGGAGGAAAACGAACCCGAGCATCTGGATCTCGGCGCTGCGGTGGTGGAGCTATGATGGGACCTCTGGCCTCCGCAAGCCCGCATGTTCTGCATCGATGCTGGGCGTGTGCCACGCCCAAGTCTGTCAATGCGGTCCTACTCGTTGCAGCCCTCGTGGGGCTCGCCGTCTTGCCGCACGCCGTAGCCGCACCGACTGGCTCACTAGACTTGCCTGGTCAGGAAGCTCCTACTGCGCTCTCCTTCGTTCGAGGGAGCGGTTCGCCCTTGTTGGTCGCATGTCTTGGCTGGGATGGGGTGACCTTCCTCGGGCTCGGCGAAGGCGGTTTCCAGCCACTGGACGAGCCCCATTGGTCCGCGGCCGTACTGGCCGGCCTCAACGCCCTGCCCGGACACACGATGGCGATGCTCGGAGACGGGAATGGGCTGGTGGTCTATGGGCGATGGAGCTGCGACTTAGGCCTGATGGAGCGGTACATCATCGTCACGCGCGAGCCAGACGGGGGCGCATCGGTCGGTTCATACCCGATACCGCCGAGGGTTGGCGTCACTTCGGACGCTGAGGAAGGTGTTCCGGGCTTGGCGGACCTGCCGGTGGTTGGCTCGCTCTTCAGCGCTTCGCGGCGCTCGGGGGCTGCCCTGCAGTCTTGGCGTGATGGCGTGCTAGTCGCTGTGAGCTTGATAGGCCGCTTGGGCCGGGGGCCTGCCCTGTCCATCGCCTCATACGATCGGGCCTCTCTGGGCGGCAATCCGACCCACGAGTCTCGCACCGCTTCTGTCTCCTCACTCCCAGCCCTGTGTGCGTCGCCACGCGATGGCGTGGCCCTCGCGTACACCGCAGCCGAGGGCCTGCCTCGCGGGGGATACCTAGGGACCACTCCCACCCCCGGCCCCATACTCCTGGTGACCTCCCCCGACGGCGAGGAGTGGTCGGAGCCCATGCCCACCGTCGACGAGGAGAAGGCCCACTCCTCCGCTCTCGCCTTCGATGAGGAGCTGGGATTGGTGCTGGTCTACACCGCCGAGCGGGAGGATGGGTGGCCGGTGTTCGCCGCCCGGTCGCAGGACTTCGGCCAGACGTGGGGCGAGCCGGTGATGCTCACCGAGCCCGGCGTCCGATGCCTTCGGCCCGATGCCCTTATCCACGACGGCACGCTGTACGTGGCGTACCTGACGGTCCCGAAGGACCCGCCCGAGGGCCGCGGCCCCCGAGCTCTGGCCAACCCCGACGGCGCTTTCGTCCTAACCATGGATCCGGCGGAGCTGCCGGTGGGATAGCACCGCCCGCATGCCGGGTGGTGTGGGGGACGGGATCGATGGCGATCCCGCCTACCCGATAGGTCTGGAGTGGCGTGAAGTCGAAGGGAGTTTGGCTAACATGCGGTTCTTGGCAGCACGTCGCGTCTGGACCAGTCGGGCGATCACGGCTTTTGCCTTCATCACCGCCGCCTTCTGCGCCCCGTGGCAGTGCGCGTACGGCTCGACGGCCATCCAGTTCCCCCCCAACGCCACGCCTCGCGCGGTCTGCCTGGTGGATCCTGGCGGCGCGCCGCTGGTCGCCCTGGCCGTCGAAGGGACTGAGCCAGAGACCGGCATCCACATCGGCTCCGTCTCGACGGCAATCCGCCTCGGTCCGCTAGAGTGGGCCTCAGCGATTGTGCACGTGGTGCATGACCTCCCAGGGCACACGATCGTCGCCAGGGAAGACCCACCGGAGATGGTCATCTACGGCTCCGCAGTACTGGGGGAGCTGGGGTCTGTAGAACGTACTGCTCACATTACGGCCACCCCTGACGGAGAGCTGTCCGCGCACATCACAGGCGCGGCGGGGACCTCGCAGGACGGCCCACGCCCTGAGCAGTCCAGTGGCCTACCCTCGGGTATCCCGGTGATGGGTTCGCTCTTTTCGGCGGTGCGCCGGTCTGGCTCTGCGATGGTGGCCTACGGCGATGGAATCCTAGTGGCTACTTCGCTGCTGGCGCGGGGCTCCCGTCAGGCGGGCCTGGAGTGCTCCACGTACTCCTGGCCCCGGGTGAACGGTCCACCGTTGACAACCACAGTGCTGCCAGTCGACGCTTCGAGGCCCGCTCTTTGCTCGTCGCGGGTTGGCCGCGTGTGGCTGGCGTTCACTGCGTCCCCCCCGTCGCCCGCCGGCGGGTACTCTTTCCGGCGACCCGACGCAGGCCCCATCCTCCTCACCACATCCACCGACGGCGAGGAATGGTCGGAGGCCATGCCCACCGTCGACGAGGAGAAGGCGCACTCCTCCGCTCTCGCCTTCGATGAGGAGTTGGGATTGGTCCTGGTCTATACCGCCGAGCGGGAGGATGGGTGGCCGGTGCTCGCCGCCCGGTCGGAGGACTTCGGCCAGACGTGGGGCGAGCCGGTGATGCTCACCGACCCCGCGGTCCGATGCCTTCGGCCCGATGCCCTAATCCATGACGGCACGCTGTACGTGGCGTACCTGACAGTCCCGAAAGACCCGCCCGAGGGCCGTGGCCGTCGAGCTCTGGCCGACCCCGACGGCGCCTTCGTGCTAACGATGGATCCGGCGGAGCTGCCGGTGGACTGAGAAGAGAGCACGGGGACGTGGTACTTGCTGCGCCCAAACGAAGGACGATCTCAGCGAGCTGACGCTCGCTGCCTGCCCTCACCTCGGTCCTCTCCCATTCCTTCGGAACGGGAGAGGAGGTTTGGGGGCACTGCTTCCTGCGCCCGAGGTCTGCCGCCACCCCGTGCCCTATACCGA
>WJIW01000141.1 GCA_014730065.1 Armatimonadia bacterium
ACCTCCTCGAAGGAGCCATTGGTGATGGGCTGGTCCTGGGCGATGGCGGCCCAGGGCAGGGCCAGAAGTGCGAGCAACGGGATCAGATACCGCATGGCACATCCTCCTCGGTACTGCCGCTCTACCACTCGAAGACGGTGCCGCCGAGCTTGGCGGGCTCGTCGCGGAGCGTGTCGTACGTCTCCTTGGCCCTGTCGAGGGGCAGCACGTCCCTCAGCAGCGGCCCGATCACGATCCGCTCGGTGGCGACCAGGCGGCACAGGTTCTCCAGATCGGTTACATCGAAATGGCTGTTCTGCTTGAAGGTGATCTCCCGGCCCTGGCCCTCGTTGAAGGTGTACTTCACCTCGAACCGGCCGGCGATGAGCATGATGCGGCCCCGGTGGCCCGCAGCCCGGATCATCTTGTCCTCTAGGCCCGGCGCCCCGGCCACGTCGATGACCACCTGGAAAGCGGCCTCGGGAACTCGGTCGTCCCAGGCGTCGCCCGAGACGTCGATGGCCTCCTCCGCGGCGCCGATCTCCATGGCTTTGGTCAGGCGGCCGGGGTCCAGGTCGCAGATGGCCGCCCGGCCGCCCATGTTCGCCGCGATCTGGGCCGCGAGCTGGCCGATGAACCCCGCGCCCACCACCAGCACGCGCTCGCCCATCCGGATGTCCGCATGGCGGCAGGTCCGCATAGCCACACTGGCCATCCCGAAGAGGGCGGCATGGGTGGGGTCGACGGTCGGGGGCAGCTTCACGTACAGCCACTCCTGGGGGAACACGGCGTACTCGGTGTGGTCGGCGCTGCTGTACACCACGTCGCCGACGGCCACCTTGGTCACATCGGGGCCGACTTCGACAACCTCGCCCACGTTCTGGTAGCCCCAGGTGGCGGGAAGCATCTCGTCGGGTTTGGCGTAGTTGCCCCCCATAAGGTCGTTGCGCTCGGTGCCGTTGGTGATGCCCGAGTAGAGGGTCTTGGTCTTGATGAGGTCTCCGGCGATGGGCGGCGGGTCCTCCCAGTTGTCGACCAGGAGCTTCTCCCTCGAGCCGTCGTCGCGCAGATGCGTGACCAGTGCCTTCATCCAGCCGCTCCTCCTGTTTTCAGAGCTACCGCTCGAAATCCCACTCCTTGTGCAGCGTGCCATCGGCGCCTTCGAGCCGGACCCAGTCGATCTCGATGGTGCCCGGCGCCGCGCTGGGGTCGATGCGGATCTGCCGGATCGGCCCGTTGGGGGTGAAGGGTACCTGGTACTCGTGCCACTCGCCATCGTGGGTCGGGGTGAAGTCGAGCCGCACGGGAGGGCTGAAGTTCCGGCCCACATCGGCCCAGAAGAACTGGCCCAGACCCTCGGAGGTGGAGCGCATGCGGAAGCGTGCCACCAGGTCGCCCTCGACGGCGGGAACGTCGGAGGTCATGACCCAGGGGTCCCGGGCATGGGATTCGATATGGAGCAGCCGGGGCACGTCGAGGAGGCCCACGGCGGCCGAGCCCGTCCAACCCGCGATCTCCCGGCGGGCCGCGGGATGCCATAGCGGGTTGGGCCTCGGAACCAGCGCCTCCGACTCCATCAGGTGCCGGTCGATGAGTGCATCCAGCTCCCGCACCAGGTCGGGCATGTCGGGTGCCAGGTTGTTGGTCTCGCCGATGTCCTCGCGCAGGTTGTACAGCTCCCACGCGTTGGGAAACTCGGGGCTCTGGTCGTAGAACCGGATGAGCTTCCAATCGCCGCGCCGGACCCAGGTCGCGGCCTCGGCGAGCACGCCCGTCACCGACCCAACCCGGTGGGGCATGTGGCAGAAGATGGCGTCCCGCTCCAGCTCGCCGCCGGCGAGTGCGGGCATCAGGTTCACGCCATCGAGGATCTTGTCCTCGGGCGCCTCCACCCCGGCCATCTCCAGGATGGTCGGGAAGAAGTCGATGCTCATGATCAGCTCTTCGGAGACGGTGCCGGGCTCGATGACACCCGGCCAGGAGACCATGGCGGGCACCCGCACTCCGCCCTCGTAGATGGAGCCCTTGCCCGACCGGAGGGGATCGTTGTCCGTGGGCGTCCATTGGGCCTCGCCAACGCGGTCGTACTCGTTGCCGCCGTTGTCGGAGAAGAAGATGACGATGGTGTTCTCGGTGAGGCCCAGGTCGTCGAGGCTCTGCATGACCCGCCCGATGCTCTCATCCATGGACTTGAGCATGGCCTTCATCACGGGGTTCTCCTGCTCGCCCCGGGGATCCACGTCGTCCTCGTATCGCTCGATGTAGTCCTCCTTGGCCTGGTAAGGCGCATGCACCGAGTAGTGCCAGAGGCAGAGGAAGAAGGGGTCCTCCTGGTGCTCCTCCAGAAAGGCGATGGCTTCGTCGGTGAGTCGGTCGGCGATGTACTCGCCCTCAGGGCCATCGGGTAGGGGCACGATATTGTACGGTGAGAAGTAGCTGGGCGGGCCGGGGTAGCCGGCGCCACCGATGTTCACATCGAAGCCCTGGTGATGGGGCCAGTACTCCTCGGGCTGGCCCAGATGCCACTTGCCCATGAAGCCGGTCACGTACCCGGCCTCCTTGAGCAGCTCGGCCAGGGTCACTTCGTCGAGGGGCAGGTGTCGCCGGCTGTGGGGCTTGATGGTCTTCTCCCACGCGGCGCCGGTCTCGGGGAGGAAGTCGTGGTCCTCGGGGAATGGGGGCAGATGGCCCGCGGGTGTGGTGATGCCCAGGCGGCCCGGATACTTGCCCGTGATGATGCTGGCCCGGGTCGGCGAGCTGAGGGGATTGGCCGCATAGGCATTGACGAACCGCATGCTTCGCTCGGCCAAAGCGTCGACACTGGGCGTGTCGTAGTACTCGCTGCCGTACGCGCCGCAGTCCATCCAACCCATGTCGTCGATGAGGATGAACAGGATGTTCGGGCGACGCTCCTGGGAGTGGGCGCGGCCGGCGAGTCGGGCGGCCAGTGCCGCCGCAGCCCCCGCGCCCGCTACCTTGAAGAAGTCTCGCCGAGTCTGGCTCGCCATGCTATCTCCTCCACATCACGTCACCCGAGGTGACGGATAGGATTCCCCGGTACGGCACGGCGATCCTTCGGGGTGGGGCGGACCCCCAGATGCTAGTCCAGAACCCACTCCGACTCGGGCGGTTCCTGGGAGATCACGGGCTCGATGTGCCCCACGACAAGTTGGTTGCAGTTGCGCAGGGGCTTGCGGTGCAGGTCCGCCAGCTCATCCAGCTCTGAGTCGGTGAGTAGCTTCAGCCGGCGCAGAATCTCGATGACCACACACCATATACCCCGGGCGTTTCCGTCCTCGCACTTGAGCGCCAGGCCGATGCCCTCGATCGGGACACACAGTCCCACACACGCCTCGGCGCCGCTCTTGCACACGACTCGCCCGCCCGTGGCCTGCATGACACGAGTATCGGGGCGGCCCTCCCCGCCCACCAAGAGAGGGTTCTGGCCCATGGCGCGGGTGATACGCTCGCCCGCCTCGGCGAACTCCTCCCAGTGGGCGCCGAGGCGGGCCCATCCTCGGGCCGCGGCGGACAGCGGCAGGCCCCAGGTGGGCGCCGTGCAGCCATCTGTGCCGATGACGAAGTCGGCGGTTTCGGCCTCACAAATGCGTGCGGCGTCCTCGATCATCCGGACCTGAACGGGGTGCTCGGGGTTCAGATACCCCTCGGTGGGGTAGCCCTGTTGAACGGAG
>WJIW01000142.1 GCA_014730065.1 Armatimonadia bacterium
CCCTGGGGCTGGCATACACCCATGGCCGTCGACGCCATGAAGTCCGGAAAGTACGTCGGCGTCGAGGTGCCCGCGGCGCTCACGGTGGACGAGTGCTGGCAGCTTGTCGATACCTGCGAAGAGACGGGCATGCCCTGCATGATGCTGGAGAACTGGAGCTTCCGCCGCGACAACCTAGCGGTGCTGCGCATGATCCGGGCGGGCCTACTGGGACAGATGGTCCACTGCCACTGTGCCCACTCCCACGACTGCATCGACCACTGGTTCTTCGATCCCCAGGGCAACGATCGCTGGCCCGCCAAGTACCTGATCCATCGCAACTGCGACCAGTACCCCACCCACAGTCTGGGCCCCGTGCTGAGCTGGCTAGACATCAACTGCGGCGACTGCTGGGACACCCTGGCCTCGACGGCCACGGGCTCTTTCGGCATCAATGCCTACTTCGCCCGGCGGTTCGGACCCGACCACCCGTCGGCCAAGCGGGAGTACGCCCAAGGCGACATAGTGACCAGCACAATCAAGACCCATGGCGGCAAGACCATCATCGTCAACTACGACATGCAGCTTCCCCGGCCTTACGATAACCGCTGGACAGTCCAGGGCACGCTGGGGATCTACAACGAGCAGCGCGAGGCCGTCTACCTCGAGGGTCGCAGCCCCGAGTACCACCAGTGGGAGCCCTTCGAGCCCTATCAGGACGAGTTCGACCACCCGTGGTACACCGACATGGGCGCAATCACCGGCGGCCACGGAGGGACCGACTACCTCGAGCTGAGCCTGTGGGTGCGTGCCGTGCGCGACGGCACCGACACGCCCCTGGATGTGTACGACTCGGCGACCATGAGCAGCGTGGTTGGCCTGTCGGCGGAATCCATCGAGAAGGGCAGCATTCCGATCAAGTGTCCCGACTTCACCCGGGGCAAGTGGCGGACGCGGGAGCCCTATTTCGCCGTGGTGTGAGGCGATGGCCGAAGGATGGGCGTGGGGCGCGGAGAATCCCACCCTATCGCCACGCGGGGCGGGGGTCTGGCGGCAGGATGCCATGCTCCCGCGGCGCATCCCCTGCCCAACCCACCCGCTCGAGGGCTATAGAGAAGGTGAGGCATGAGCACCGATAGCGCCCCTCACGGCACCCCCCGGCCGGGGCTGGAGCGACGCATCAGCACCCATCCCCGGGACATCGACTACGTTCGCACCAACATCCCCTGCCAGTGGGGGTGCCCCGCCCGCACCAATGTCCCGGCATACATCGAAGCCATCTACAACGATGACCCCACCCTCTCGTACGTCATCAACCGCCGCTCGAACCTGTTCCCCGGCAGCTTGGGACGCATCTGCTCCAGGCCCTGTGAGGAGATGTGCCGGCACGGCGACGCAGACCTGGGAGAGTCGGTGGCCATCTGCTGGCTGAAGCGGGTGGCGGCCGACTTCCGCGATGACGATTACCCTCGGGAGGAGTACCGGTTCGCCAAGACGGGCAAGTCCGTTGCGATCGTAGGCGGCGGCCCGGGCGGCCTGGCGGCGGCCCACTCGCTGGCACTCTTCGGTCACGACGTGACCGTCTACGAAATGATGCCCAAGCTGGGCGGGATGCTGCTTTACGGCATCCCCCGGTTCCGGCTCCCCGATGACATCATCGCCCACGAGTGCGCCGACATAACCGACCTCGGCGTGGAGGTACAGACGGGCGTGAAGCTCGGCGAGGACTTCCAGGCCAAGGACCTGATGGAAAGGCATGACGCTGTCCTCGTCGCCACGGGCTGCTACGACCCCTTCAAGCTCCGCGTGCCAGGAGAGGATCTACCGCAGGTCTACTCGGGCCTGGAGTTCATGATGCGCGTCAACCAGGGGGGCACGCCCGAAGTCGGGGACCGCGTGGCCGTCATCGGAGGCGGCTTCACCGCCATGGACTGCTCGAGGATGTCCGCGCGGCTGGGCGCGGAGAGAGTGGACATCTGGATTCGGGAGACGGAGCAGGACCTGCTCGTTACCAAGGAGGAGATCCACGAGGTCAAGGTGGAGGGCATCCGGTTCCAGAGCCTGGTGGCCACCACGGCCATCCTCGGCGACGAGAAAGTCGAGGGAATCCGCTTCGCCCGCACCAAGCTCCGCACCGACCCCGAGACGGGCATGAAGATCCCCCAGAACATCCCCGACTCCGAGTTCGAGGTCGAAGTGGATACCATCATCGCCGCCATCGGCCAGCGACCTTATCTGGAGCAGGGCATGAGTGGTCTGGACCGGGAGGTGGAGTTCGACGCCTCCACGGGCCGATCGACCGTCCAAGGGCTCTATGCCGCGGGCGACTTCAACGGCGGAGCCTCCACCGTCATCGAGGCCATCGCCCACGGCCGTAACGTGGCCGAGGAGATCGACCAGGACCTGGTGGGCTGGCGGCGTCGGCGGAAGGTGGTCACCATGGACCCCTGGGAGGACACCCACCGCAAGCGGGCCTGGGACTTCATCGACCGTACCGACATGCCCATGATCGACCTCCAGTGCCGGTTCTCCGACCCCCAGTCCGAGGTCGAGCTGGGCTTCGACAAGGACCTGGGCAGCGAAGAGTCCAAGCGCTGCTATCTCTGCGGCCTGAAGTACGAGATCTACGTCCCCGACTGCATCTACTGCCGCTGGTGTATCGACCTGTGCCCGCGGGACTGCATCCATTTGGTGGAGGAGTTCGAGCACACCGAGTCGGGCCGGGCCACTCTCAAGAAGACCAAGGACTGGAACAAAGTGGCGGCCATCGTCATCGACAGCGACCGGTGCATCCGGTGCGGCGAGTGCCTGCGCATCTGTCCGACCCAGTGCATCTCGGTCAGTCAGGTGAACCTGGTGGACCAGGTGGAGCTAGGTGGGGGTGGTCCCCATGGCGAGTGAGCACTACGTCATCATCGGCAACGGGCCGGCGGGCAACTCCGCCGCAGAGTACCTTCGGCAGCAGGACGCCGAGTGCAAGATCACCATCATCTCAGACGAGTTCTTCCCCTACTACTATCGCCATATGCTGCGCCAATACATCGTGGGCGAGTGTGAAGAGAAGGACATGGTCGTGCAGTCGCCCGACGAGTACAAGGAGCGGCGCATCCGGCTCCGCCTCGGGCAGAAGGTCACCAGCGTGGATCCCGACAGCCGCACCCTCTACC
>WJIW01000143.1 GCA_014730065.1 Armatimonadia bacterium
AGGTAGGCCGCTCCCATGGCCAGGCCCGAGAGGGCCGAGTACGCCTGAGGCAGGGCGGAGCGCCAGCCCCGGTCATCCGCGGGCTCCTGGGTTGGACGAGCGGGGCCCGCAAGCAGGAAGGCGATGCTGGCCAGGAACAGAGCGATGCCCCACGGGATGGACGAGCCCGAGGCGCTCAGGTCGATCATCCGCACGTTCGCGGCGGTGGCCACGGCTGCGATGAGGCCCAGCCCGAAGCTCCGCACCTGAACCCCGATGAGAAGGACCATGCACACCGCCAGCACATGACCCAAGAGCGCCCCGAGCCGGATGTGCTCGCCCAGCCGCTCCTGTCTGGGAATCCACCAGCCGTTCAGCCAGCCCTGGGAGGTGTCAGGGACGGTGTCGGGTGGATCCAGAGCCTCGGCGCGCAGCTCCCCGTAGGGAGCGAGGACGGCCGGGAACAGCGGCCCTCCCTCGGTCAGGGGCCGGTCATAGGCCTCGTCGAAATGCCAGGCCCCCCCCTGGGCGGCATCCGGCTCTCCCTCCATGGACTTGGCTACCGTGAGGGCGTTGCCCCTTATGTTCCGCAGGCCATCGCCCTGGCGGATACTCCGGGCCACAACTCCGTCATCCAGGGCCTCATCATCGGTCATCACGGGATCAAGAGCGGAGAATCTGTGCGAGGCGAAGCCGACGGTGAGGCAGATAAGCAGCACGATGAGCAGGACCACGCCCGCGATCCGGTTGGCTCCCAGGACGCTGGGATCAAGGCTCGAGCCGGAGTCGCTGGCGCCGGCGTGCGGTGTTCGATGATCGTCCATCCCCAACGCTCGGGTCCCCTCCATCATCCGTCTGCCATGCCTCAATGATGAGTCAGTCTAAACCATCGGGACGGTCCTGTGTAGCGACTCACCGGGCCGCCGAGGTATCCGGAAGGGCCATGAGCCCTTCGATCAGCGTCTCGAGGGCGGGTAGGTACGCTCGCGTCGGCGTGACGTGCGCCTCCTCGGCCGGGAGGGCCAGGCTGACGGCGCGGCATTGGGGGATGAACAGGGACGTCTGACTCCCCGTTCGAGATGCGCCGAGGGCGATGTCCACCCCCGCCGCGCGCAGCTCGGCATGCAGACTCAGAGCCGCGTGGGGGTCCATGAGCCGGCCCCGCTCTGTGATGCGAATCCCGCACTGCTCCAGGCCCCAGCCTTCGATGTTGGCCAGGCCGGGAACGTCGCAGTTAGCCACAAGCCGCAGGCCCGGCAGATGCCGGCGTGCGTAGGCCGCGCCCTTCTCGGCCGCGTGCATGGAGCACTCTTCGGCGAACACCAGCATGACGGCGACGGCGGGATCGGCCAGCCTGCGGGCCGCCTCGACGACGGCGTACGCCGTCAGCCGCGGATCGATGGCCTTGCCGTGGATCCAGTCGTCCTCGATGCGCGTGGGCTCGGAGTAAGTGAAGACCGTCTCGTACGGCCTTAGGTCGCTGGCCTGGATGACCAGGTCGTCACCCACCACCCGCGCCTCCAAGGGCCGAAGGGAGGCCCCGGTGGGGTCGCGCCAGTCCATGGCCTGGAGCGACCGGCCGCCATAGGCCTCGGGCGGGGCGCCGATGGTTGCCGCCCGGCAGCCGCCCTCGGGGTGCTCACCCAGAGCGTACCCACCGATCTCGTCCACATGGGAGACGAGCAGGACGCGCACATCCTCTGGCGAGCCCGTCGGCGCCACGGACAGGAGAAACCCATCCTCCACGAGGCGTGACTCCCAGTCGGGCAGTCTGGCATTGGTCCACTCCACCGCGGGCCCGCACGCCGTGGCCACGGAGACGAGGTCACATAGCTCTGCGAGAGCTTGGTGGTCCAGGGACAAGCGATCACTCCTCGCGTCTACTCTGGAAGGCTAATGGAGACCGCTCCTGGATCGGCTCCCTCCAGCCGGATGGTGATGGGGTACAGCCCGGCCGTCACCGGCTGGTCGAGCGACACGGCTTCCTCGTTGCCCATGGGCCCGATGAGTATGGCGCCCTCGGCGTCGGCGTCGACCGACACGGACTTCGGTACGTTATCCGGCGCGAAGAGGGCCAGCAGACAGTCGTCGCCTCGGAGGAAGAGGTAGGCATGCAGCCCCGGCGATTCCACTAGGGTGTGCTCGAAGGTCGCGCCAGCGTAAGCATGGACTAGCGCGCCCACGACGCCGTACATCCAGCGGGGACAGAAGGTGTAGTCCAGGTAGCCGTAATCGGCGCCGATCTGCCGGGGCCCGCCGATCTCTCGGCTGGCGTAGAGCAGAGCGCCGCGATGCCCTTGGGCCCAGCAGTAGAGCACCTTCTGGGCGGCGGTGGCCGCCATCTCACGCTCCTGGTCGAGGCGCCAAGCCGCATGGCCCATCTCGGTGTTGACGATCACCGGGTCCTGGAACCCCGCGGCGGCGTGAATGGCTCGGATCGCGTGGAGCTCGTCCTTGATCTCGGGGATCCATCCATGGGAGTGGTAAGCGACCCAATCGATATCGCCCACCAGGCCCCGGGCGATGAGCCCCGTCCATCCGGGCTCGGAGACGCAATATGCGTAGCCTCCGTTGGTGATGATGGCATCGGGATCAAGCTCGCGGATGACCTCGGCCGTCGCGTCGAAGTACTCCAGGTACTCCTGTGGCGTGCCGCGCCAGAAGTCTAGCTGATCCACCTCGTTGTTGACCTCGTAGAAAAGCGTGGCATCGGCGTACCGCTCCACGCAGGCCGCCACGAACTCGGTCCAGGGCTCCAACCGTGGCGGATAGCGCCACTTCGGATCCTCCACATCGGCGTACTGCTCCTGAACCATCCACGGTGGCGTCCCGATGAGCTGAAGCTCGAGCGCGAAGCCCTGATCGACGAGCGTGCGGTAGCAGGCATCGGCTAGCTCGAAGTCCAGATCCGCCCCCTCGCCGGGGTAGACGGTGCCCGGGGGCGGGGCGTAGCGGACCACCTGCATGCCGAGCCTCGCGGTCAGCTCGGCGTCCAGCTCCCGGCTCTGCTGCTCGGACAGACCCGGTGGATGAGCCGGCCCGTAGTCGTTGGCCCAGTGCTGACGCTCGGGGAAGCTGCACGTGCCCAGGAAGAACTCCCCATCGAGCCATTCCTCGCGCAGTTCGGCATTGGAGGGTAGCACGGCCAGGCTTCGGGCCAAGCGGGCGGCACACTCGTCCTGACGCATGATGTCCAGGGTCAGGAGATAGGTGCCCCTGCCGCGGACCGCCAGGCTCACGGAGGTCTCGACCGGCAGCTCGTACACTCTCTGGGCGACGGGGCGGCGCTCCCAGTCCCACACGGTCAGCACCGCTTCCTCGCGGGGCTGCTCCTGGGTCGCGGCAACGCGCAGGGCGATGTCGTCTCCGGTATCGAAGACCCACCGGTAAGGCTCGGTGGGCTCTAGGGTGAGATCCGCCCGAACACGGTCGGCATCGGGTACGTCGGCCATGAGAGGCAGGGCGCGGCCGGGGTCGATCGCGTCCATCAGCGGGTACAGGTCGATGGGAGCGGCTGGCTGTAGGCACAACATTGCGGCAACGAAGTGGACCATCAGGACACCTCCGGGGATCGGCATCCATCTTCGGCGCCGCCCCCAGGCACCCCTCGAAAATGGGACGAGCCCCGCCCGAGTCCGAGCGGGGCTCGCCTTCGGCTCCAGCCGTCGGAGCTACCCCTTAGTAGTCATATAGCCAGTTGCCGGCACTGTCGTACACGTCATAGCCAGCCCCGCCGCCCATGTTGTTGATGATCCCCATGGACGTCTGGTGCTGCGTGTTCATCATATCGGACATGATGGACATGCTGGTGGCATCGTAGCCACCACTCATGTCACCATACCCGCCGGCACCCCAGTAGGCATTGGGGTCGCCGCCACCGCCGTACATGTCCTGCCCGGGGAGGTACTGACCCAGGTACCCATCGGGGTTCTGGTTCATGTACATCTGGGCCCACTGATCGATCTGCTGCTGCTGCATCTCCTGGGACGCCTGGATCCAGGCGGCGCGAAGCTGGCCCCAGGTCACGTCCCATTGGGACATCTGCGCCTGGGTCTCGGGCCCCGCGGCCTGGTACTCGGCCACGACCTGCTCAGCGAACTGGATGTACTCCTCCTGCGTCACCGTCACGGGCATGCCCGTCATCTGCTCGAGCTGGAAGCAGTAGAACTCGAGCATGGCGTCCACGTCCTGGAGCGTGAGGGGCCAATCGGTGCCCGCCCCTGCCAGTACCTGCTCTTGGCTGGTGGCCACTTGAGCGATGACCTGGCCCAGCGGTGTGTCGGGTCCCTGCTGCATGAGCTGGATCAGAACCTGAGCCAGGCCCTGGCGGTACTGCTCGAGCTGGTTCTCGTCGAGCTGAGGGATCAGCTCGGGCGCGACGCGCACGCCCTCGTTGAACATCTGCACGTCCTGGGGGGTGGCATAGCCCCAGTACAGAGTCACGTTCTCCTGGATGGTCTGCTTCTGAGCCTCGGTCAGGCGCGTGCCGAATGCCCATGCGATGAGGCCCCCGAAGAGGTCCACATCCCACTGGGTGAGGGGTGAGCCATCCTGGGCGGTGGCGAGGACCGTGTCCTGGTCGCCCACCGCGAAGCTGTAGTCGGTGGTCGACCGAGCGGGCATGACTCCGCCCGGGTCGGCTGCCATGCTGTCCTGAGGGTTCGGATCGGGCATGAGAGTTCCAAGCTGCCCCTCAACGACGATCCACTCCTCGGGGGTCTCCCTCAGTAGTAGGACCTTCATCTCCGTGGTCGGCACCGTGCCGTCGGCCCACTCCTTGACGGCCTCCATCTCATTGGACGGGAAGGGGTAGAACTGGTCCTCATGGGGCTCCTGCACCGAGATGAGAATGTCGCCGGGGAGGATGCCCGTCTCGTCAGCGAGGCTGCCTTCCTCCACGTCCTCGACCATCAAGCCGATGGGCTTGCCCGCCTCCTCGGCGATCGCGGCCTGCATCTCCTCATTGAGGTCCCCCAGGGTCATCCCGGCGAACTCCGCCTTAACCTGCGCCATTGCGCTCGTCGCCAAGACTCCGGCGAGAAGGGCCAGAGCCATCCACAGCGTCCACCGTTTCATCAAAGGCCAACTCCCTTACCGAGCGTGGTCGCACCCACCCGCGCGTCCGGTCCGGACGGCAGCACGGTGGCCTTATTCCCTATCGCGACGCGGCCCTGAGGTGATTCTCGGCGCTGGGTGGTCTAGGCCAGAGGGATGGCTGCGATAGAGTGGGCGGGCAGCTCCAGGTCCCAGACCCACTTCTCCGGGCGCGGCGAGCCATCGGGGAAGTCCTCAGGAGCCAGCTCTACGTGCTTCACCCGGTACTCGCCTGTGGGGTTGTAGTAGAGGATCCGGTCGGGCAGGAGGGTCGCCAGAATGCCGTCGGCCTCGTCATCGACCCGGGGCGCGCCTTCGTCCCCGGCATAGACCAGGCCCAGGATCCCCCCAAGGCCCTGGGCGCCGACGTTCACGATGGCCCCCTCGCCCAGATTGGCCGCGGAAGCGTCTGCGGGGAGCGAGTCGAAGGCCGGATGCTCGCCCCCCCCGCTGCTTGTTAGCTCCTCTTGCCCCATGATGACCAGGCGACCGCCCTCCTCGGTCCACCGCGCGAGGGAGTCCAGCGTCCGCTGGTCCATGAAGTCGCCCTCACAGAGCACGGCGACCCGGATCCCCAGGTTCTCCAGCGCCCCATCCCGGATCATCAGCTCATCGATGATCTCGTAGTCCATTCGGTCCCGGAGGCTGTTGGCCACCTCGATGGTGCGGTGCGGCCAGTTCCAGTCCATGCGGCACCACCACCACGCGCTGGGCAGGATGAAGGCGACGTCACACACCGGGTCGGCGCCCGTGAGATGCTCCTTGTACCTGGCGAAGAGGTCGCGCGCCACGTCCAGGTTCTGGGGGTAGTCGAACCATGTGTCCGTCCCATTGGAGGCGTCGAAGAACATGCGAGCCACCTCCCGGTTCCGGTCCACGGTGCCCGGCGGCTCCGTGTAGTACGGCACGCCGTAATGCCTGCACGCCGACGACACCCGGCGCGTGGCGAAGTAGCCGATATCCCCCGGCGACTGGCAGGTCGCGCTCACCTCGGCCATCATCTTGATGTGCCGGCTCTGGTCATTGCCCCACGGCACGGGCTCGCCGCCGTACCCTAGGCTGAGGATCAGCTCTCGGCCGGGCAGGCGGTCGCGCACCACTCGGGTGGCGTCGGCGGCGAACCGCGTCCAAGAGCTCTGGTACCAGTCCACGAAGTCCAGCCAGCGGCGGCGCTCGTGACCGGGGCCGGCTTGGGCCGCCGCGGCCAGCGAGTAGGGATCCTCGGGCGGGGACACCGCGTCCCAGCTCGCGTAACCCGTGCCCCACGCGGCATTGATGGCGTCCAAGCTCTCGAGACGATCCCTCATCCGATCGGTGAAGTCTCGCCGGGCATACGGATCGCCACACCAGAAGGCGGTCTCGGCGCTGTCGTCGGGCACCAGCCAGGTGGTCATGCCCATGGGGTAGCCGATCTCGCCGTATTCTGCGGGCATAGCGATGCGCACGAAGTGCACATGGTCGCCCATGGCCTCGGCGAGGCGCCGGTAGAACTCGCCGTACAGCTCCAGCGTCGATGGCGCCCAGAGCGATTGCTGCACGAGCTCG
>WJIW01000144.1 GCA_014730065.1 Armatimonadia bacterium
AATGGGAGCGGCCTACCTAGCGGCCCCGGAGACGCTGTGGCTGTCCTTGGCCGTTCTGCTCTTCCTTCTGCGCCAGAGCGACTCCCCACTCCGAAGCCAGTATGCGGGACTCTACGTCGGCGGCTTCCTGCTCTGCGCGCTCCCCTGGTGGATCCGCAACACCAACGTTGGCGGCTGGCCCTTCTACAGCCTGGATGCTTACCAGGTCTTCGCGCGCGCGGGTGACGACGTCTACCACACCATCAACGATCCGGGCAGCCCGCAGCTCGCCGCGCTCCTACAGCCGCTTCAGCAGCTACGAGACGTGACTCTGCCCCACCTCAGCGACCTCATCGCAGGCGACCCCGCGGCGGCGGACAACCAGCAGGGCCTGGCCGAGCTGGCCACATTGAGCGTGCTGGCTCTGGCCTTGGCCACCCTCCTCACGCGCCCCGCCCATCGCGGCGAGCGGGCGGTGCGCCAGGTACTCGGCTTCGGAACGGCTGCGGCCTTGCTCTCGGCGTTGGCCTGGGAGTACGACCCCGCCTTCTACGCGCCGCTGGTGCCGCCGCTAACCATCCTCGCCGTTCTCGGTCTCTACCGCTTCTTGGCGCGGACGCCACGTTGGGCCAAGGTGGTGGCATGGGCGGGATTGACGATCCTGACCCTGGCGCCCGTGGCAACGGTGGCGACCATGCCCCAGCCCCGGACGGGTCCCTTGCCGGTAATGCTGGGCGTGGCGGGCAAGGCGCTGCCGGATAACATGCTCGTGATCACCGACATCCCAGCCGAGGTGGCCTTCTACGCGGACCAGCCTGCCATCATGGCACCGGCCGACAGGCTGGAGCTGGCCGAGATCGTCCGGTACTTCCATGAGCGGCACATCGCCGTGGCGTACCTGTTCAGCCGTGACTTCTTCGCGCCCGACGCGGGTGGCCGAGCGAGGCGAGAGTACGTGCGCGACTTCGGAGTTCTCGGTGGCACCCGCCCTGTGGCTTACGAGGGCGATCCGGTGAGCTGGCTCGATGTGGCCCGCCAAGCCCCACCGGTGGTGAGGCAGCAGGTGGTCGAGCGGGTGGTCGAGATGGCCCAGGTATCGGAGGATCGGGCGCAGAGCCTCCTCAACCGGCAGGCGGAAACAGCAACTGACCTGGCCCCCGTGTTCGATGCGGCCAACCTGGCGCTGCAACGGTACCGTGCACGGTATCCCCGACTGGACGAAGAGCAGGTCCGCGTGGTCTTCGCTCAACAGGAGCCGGCCATGGCGCGGCGCCTGGCCGATGCCGCAGCCGAGTGGTCGGCCGAGATTCGGCGTGTGGACTTCGGCAAGCTCCTGGTGGAGGAATGGGAGGAATGGTGGAATGAGGTGTACCATCCCCGATCGGGCATCGCCCCGACCATACAGTGGTACACCCCCGTCGATTCCGGGGATTTCCCCATGCTGCGCGATGACGTGGAGTTTCCCTTCGGGCTCTTCGTCCCCGGGCGCCCGGGGGGCTTGCCGCCGGGGGGAACGTCGGCGCTGCCAATGATGACGACCCTGATCACCGAGAACGGTCAGCCCGTGGCTCCGGGCTTCATCGAGCAAGCCCTCGCTGCGAGCGAGCATATCGATCGGGCCTTCGTCGTTGGCAACGGCCGTCCGGACGTCCGGGCCCTCATAGTCCCCGAGGGAGAAGCCACAAGCGAGACGATCGGCGACGTGGTGGAGCAGGTCAACGCCGGATTGGCCGAGCACGAGCAGATCGCCGGTTGGGAGCTACTGGACCATCCCTTGACCGGCGTCGACGCGATCAAGCGCAGCCCCTACATCCATGATGCGGTGCCCTTCGACGACGGCGCGGGCGGACTGGTGCCGCTGATACATCCCGACTTCGAGGCGCTGTGGGAGTGGTGGGCAGAGGAGGGTGCAGAGCTGGCCGAGCCGAACGAGTTCGCCCAGGTACAGACCGACGAGCAGCTCGCGGCCACCCCCCTCGTGCGGAACCTGCTGCGCCAGGAAATCGACCGCCTCACCCAGGCCGTGCCTCAGTATGAGCCCATCGAGCACTTCACCGTCTCCGTCACGCCCGATCCTCGCGGCCGGTTCGACATATGGGAGCGGCGTGACGTCATCGAGGAGGCGTACTCCGAGGAGATCGCCGGGCTTTATCCTCGGGAGGCGCCTCCCGAGGGCGACTAGTCTGCCCCGTAGAGCGACTTGATCGCATCGGCATAGCGCTCGGCCACGACCTTGCGCCTCACCTTGAGGGTGGGTGTTAGCTGGCCGGCCTCGACGCTGAAGTCGTGGTCGAGGATCGCGAAGCGGCGGATCAGCTCGTACTCGGCGAAGTCTCGGGTGAGCCTCTCGACCTCGCCCTTCAGCAGCTTGCGCACCTGGGGATGGGCCGCTAGCTCCGAGGGATCGCCGCCTACCTCGATGTCTTGCTCGCGTGCCCATGTGGCGACTCGCTCGAAGGCGGGCACAATGAGGGCGGCCACGGTGGGGCGGCCGTCGCCCACGGCCACGGCCTGGGCTATGTATGGGCTGGCTTTGACCGCGTTCTCCAGGGGCTGGGGCGCCACATTCTTACCGTTGGCCAAGACTATCAGGCTCTTCAGCCGGTCGGTGATCCGCAGGTAGCCGTCGTCGTCCACCTGGCCCATGTCGCCCGTGTGGAACCACCCGTCGGCATCGATCGCCTCGGCGGTGTCCTCGGGCCTCTTGAAGTACCCGAGCATCACGTTCGGCCCCCGGACCAGGATCTCGCCCGCCTCGGAGATCTTGACCTCCACATCCTTCAGGGGCGGGCCCACTGTTCCGATCTTGAACCGGGCTGGCCGGTTGACGGATACCACGGGCGATGTCTCCGTGAGGCCGTATCCCTCGAGCAGCGAGAGTCCCAGCGAATGGAAGAACCAGGCCGTCTCCGTGGGCAGGGCGGCCCCGCCGGAGACGAAGAACCGGAGCCGGTCCAGCCCCATGGCGGCATGGAGCTTGTCCACGAAAACCGCCCGGGCGATGCCCCACTTGAGGCGGGTCCACGGTGAGGGCTTGCGGCCGTCGTTGAGGGCCGCCGCCCGCTCCCTGCCGACCTTGGCCGACCAGTGGAAGAGCTTCTCCGCCAGGCCACCGACCTTGGCGACCCGGCTCTCCATCGCTTCCTGGAACACCTCGTAGACGCGGGGCACCAGCAGCATCATGGTGGGCCGGGTCTCCCGAATGTTGTCCCGGAGCTGCCGGGCGCCCTCGGAGTAGGCCACACACGCGCCCTGGGAGAGGGCCAGGTAGTAGGCGGCGAGCCGCTCGAACACGTGGTTGAGGGGCAGGAAGGAGAGGAGCGTGTCGTCGGGGCCGAAGCGAAGGACGTCCTGGGCGGCGAAGACGTTCGACGTGAAGTTGGCGTGGGTGAGCATCACGCCCTTGGGCTCGCCCGTGGTGCCGCTGGTGTAGATGATGCTGGCCAGATCGCCGGGCTCCACCGCTTGGCGGGCATCCTGGAACCCCGCTTCGGTCATGGGCGACTCATCGGCCAGAGCCTGAACGCCCTCGAAGGGCATGACCCTATCGGGAAGAGGCTCGGGGGGATCCATGACCACGTACCGGACCTCGGGGTCGTCGGCCATGGCCGTCATGGACCGGGCGAGCAGGTCCGTGTTGCTGACGATGACCACCTTCGACCCGGAGTGCTTCAGGGCATAGCCGATCTGCGACGGTGACAGGGAGATGAACAGGGGCACGTTCACCGCGCCCAAAGAGACGATCGCCAGATCGGCGACAGCCCACTCGGGCCGGTTCTCGGCGATGATGGCGACCGGGTCCTCGGCTTGTACGCCCAGGGCGCTAAGGCCGCGCGCGAAGCGCTGCACACGCTCTCCCAGCTCGCCGTATGACATGGACTGATACTCACCGTCCACCTTGTGCATCAGGGCCGCACATTCGGCGTACTCCTCGGCCGCGCGGTGGAACAGCTCGCTCAAGGTCTCGGGCATGGACAGAACTCGCTCCCTCGAAGGTGTGCCGGACGATAAAGATACTTCCGCTCCGGAATTGTCGCCACCTTTGGAGATCGGGGCGACGAAGGTCTTCCGAGCTAAGGAGCCCAATTGGTACCGGCCCCAGGCGAGTTCCGTCAAGCAGCACCGAGCCCCAATCCGAAGGAGGCCGCGCCCATGTCCGCTCTCGATACCCTCACGCCCTATGAAGGCCTACGCGTCGCCGACGTTCGAGATGCCATGGATGCTCTGATGATGCACCCTATCGGCTCCATGGATCCCGGCATCCGTCCCCTCTGGCGGACCCGGGTGTGCGGCGTGGCCCGCACGGCGAAGTATCTTCCCTACGAAGGCACGATCCCCCGGATGTCCCCCACGGAGTACGCCGACTGGAGCGGGTGGTACTACGGCAACGTCTGCACTTATCCGTGGATGGCGGAGATCCAGCCCGGTGACCTCATGGTCCTCGACATGAGTGGCGTCGACTGCGGCCTCATGGGATCGGAGATCACCCTCGCCGGAATGGCCAAGGGGGCACGGGGCTATGTGGCCGAGGGAGGCGTGCGGGACACCGACGAGATCATCCTCCAGGAAGTACCCTTCTGGTCGCGGCTCATCTCCCAGTCAATGGTGCAGGGCCGCCTGCAGTTCGCCGATGCCGACCTGCCCGTGGAGGTCGGCGGGGTCGTGGTCAACCCGGGGGATGTGGTGGTGGCCGATGGAGATGGCGTCATCGTGGTGCCGTGCGACGCCGCCGACGACGTGGCCGCCCTGGCCCGGGAGGTACTCGATTCCGACCGGGCCGCCCGTCGCCAACACTACGAGGAGGCCGGTCGCGAGCTGGATGATACGGTTTCCTGAGGGTGGATCCGCGAAGGAGACCTAGCATGCTGAGCCTCTGCCTGCTTCTCACCTCGCCCCTCGCCATGGGCCTACCCGCCGCCGTGGAGCAGCTCGGGCCCGATGGCATGGCGATCCACAACGCCCACCTGGCCGTCGAGTTTCGAGGCGGCCACCTGCACCGGGTGACGGACCGCCGGACGGGCGAGGTGCTCCTGGAGTGGACGGCTCCCGCCTGGGCCGCTGCCTTCGGCAACGAGCGCCGAGAGGCGGAGCCATCTTCCACCCTCCGGATCGAACGGCGAGGCGACGCCTTGGTGGCCATCAGCTCGTGCGCTCTGCAGGGGACCGACCGCGTCCATGCCACGTACACGGTCACCCTCGGCGCCGACGCCTCGGCCGACCTGGCGATCGAGGTGCGGAACGACTCGCCACGGGCCATCGAGGAGGTGTTCTTCCCCGCGAATGGCAGGTGTGCCAAGGGCCTAGATCGCTACCTGGTCCTACCCTACCAGAGCGGCATGCTTCTGCCCCTGGATGACCGTCTCGGGCGGATCCTGCTATACGACGCGCTGCCCTTCGTCCACGGCTACCCGAGCAACCTGGTGAGCATGCAGTGGCTCGGTGCGTACGGGCCCACCGGGGGCTGGATGCTCATGGGCCTGGACCGCACGGGGACCATGCGCAGGATGGGAGCCCGGGACGACGGCGACGGAGCCCGGATCGTCCACAGCCACCACGCCGCGATCGAGCCCGGCGGCACCTTCCAGCCCCCGCCGTGCCGCATCGTGGCCCTGCCCGGTGGCGACTACCGCGACATGGCCTCGCAGTACCGCAAGTGGCTGGTCGAGGACGACCGTGCGCACGATGAAGATGGCCGCATCCTACTCCGGCACAGGCCCATCGAGGACAAGCTGAGAGCCCGCCCGCACCTGGATGCCTGCCGGGCGGGCCATGGCTACCCCGAGCACGCGGCCCGCCAAATTGAGCCGCACCTGGCTATCCCCTATGTGCCCTACGGCATGGCCGAGGAATCGCTGCGCCAGTTCCGCGCCATCTACCGCACACCCATCACGCCGCAGCTCTGGAGCCCCTTCGTGGAGGAGAGCGGGGGCTGGAAGATCATGCCACCCCGCCAGATGCTGGAGCGCCCGTCGGAGCGCGACGGGGTCCCTTTCCCGGGCCGCAGCCTCGGCGAGTTCATCGCCGGCCAAAGCCGCGAAGACGGCTTCTGGTTCCTGTACACGAATCCGAGCTTCTGGGCCCAGTGGGGCCCGGGCTTCGACATCAGCAACATGCTGGACGCGAACGGTGATGGCGTCGGCGACGTTCCCGGCGGGTTCGAGGCTATGGCCTCGGGCGAGCACTACTACACCTCCCCGGCGCTCACGAGGGGCTTCATGGCGGACCAGTTCCGGCGGCTCGTCAACGGTCACGGGGCGCCACCGGGGATTATGTACGACTCGTCCCAGGTCTTCGGATCCGTTCTCTGGAGCAACAGCCGCATCCGGGGTGACGTCGTCCCCTGCATCGACCGCAATCCCAAGGCGGACTACCCCGAAAACTGGGGATACTTCGGCCGAGACAGCTACGTCCAGGAGAAGCTGCGGGCCTACCACGTCCTGAACCGCGAGACGCCCGAGGCCTGCAAGGTGGGTGAGTGGATCTGCGAGCTGGAGACCCTCTTCCTCGATCTCAACGCCGGCAGCATCTGCCTCAACCGCGAGTACCCCGACACCGTGGAGCGTCCCGACGGCGAGAACCCCATCCCCGTCCCACTGTTCCAGATGGTTTATGGCGATACGGAGTTCTTCGTCATCCGGGTGGGCGCGGCGAGCGATGCCTCCCTGGGCGCCGCCGACCCCAGCTCGATGATCGGAGCCGAAGTCGCCCGCCGGGCCTCGTCCATGTTCGGGGCCATCCATCAGGTGGTCTACTGGGGCGGGGTTCATTGGGCCGGGCCAGCTTACGGCACCTTCCATCCCCGTACCTGGATGGTGCTTCGGGACAACGCCCTTCGGCGAGACACCTTCGGCCTGCGCGCCGACCACCGCATGCTAGATAGAGAGGGCCATCCGGTGACGGCCATGTATGCCCTCCGGGAGACGGCGTGGGCCGGCTCCGAGGGACGCACCGTGGGCGTCCACCTGGACAACAACTCGGGGAGCAGCGCGTCCACGGGGATCCGCTTGGGAGGCCAGCCGTACCGCCTCCACGGGCTCTGGGGCGACGACGAGGCTGTGCCCGGCTCGCTAGGTAGGCTCAGGAGGGGATCCACCGTCACCTTGGCCCAAGGCGGCCTCTTCTCCCTCTGGAGCTTCTCGGGGACGATCACGCGCGGCGGCCACGACTGGCTGGGGATCGAGGATACGGCCGAGACGCCCGAAGGCCTGGTCGTCATCTGGGATGGCGAGTACCTCAGCTTCGCCAATGAGGCCCCCATCGAGCGGACGGTGACGCTGAGTCTCCGGGAGCCGCTGCCGCCCCTCAAGCCCCTGGCCGAGCTTCAGCCCGTCGATGCGTGGGGCGATCCCGTCGGTGACACCGTCCGGTACGACCAGTCAAGCCACTTGGACACTGGGCGGCGGCGCGTCGTCGTCACCTTGCCAGCGGCCGAGCCCGCCGCACCGGGCGCGGTGGACGTGCCCGCGACGATCTGCGTGCTGCGAGCGAGGGCCCGCTAGGGAGCGTCGCTGGCCAGCAGCTCCCAAGGGTCTAGCTCGATGACGCGGTCCCCGGGGAGAGTCACCGCCTTCGGCTCGGCCGTGTTGTTGTACGAGTAGACCTGGCCGTTCACCCGGCAGTGCAGCACACCGTCCACGGGATCACCCATGGGCTCGGCCAGCCGCGGCCACGGCACCGTCGGTGCGTCCGCCGTCAGAGCCTTGGCCAGCATCGCGCCGAAGGACCACCACTCGCCCGACCACGTTACGACCCAGCCTTCGCCGACCTGCGTCAGCGCATCGCCCATCTCGGCGCGCAGATCGGTGGCCAGGCGAAGGGGTAGCGTGGACGCGTCCACGGCATCCTGCTCCTCGCCGGCTGCGGCCCTCACCGACCGCACCTGGACTCCCAGGCTCCTGGTATCGCCGTCGCCGGGGGGCTGCCAGAGCTCGCTATCGATGCGCAGGCGCAGAACGCCGCTCCCGTCCAGTAGGTCGCCGGGCACCCCGGCAACTAGGCTCCCCTCGGCCGCCGGGGCCTCACTCAATGGTCGGCCGTTGACGGATACGGTCACGCGCCCCGCCGATGCGGGACCGGCCAGATCAATGCCGACAGCCACCGGACCTTCGCCGGCGGGCCGCGGGATCCACAGCTCCGCCGGCCCCGCCGTCCACCGAAAGCTCTGCTCCGGCAGCCCTCCTCGGATGCCCTCGGGCCCGTGCCACGCCCCCGACAGGAAGCGCTCGTCCCGGCCACCGATGTTGACCAAGACCGCTGGCTGGTCGGTGGGCTCGACCAGAGCCATGGGCGGCGCCTCCAGTGGCGCCTCGGGACACCAGGGAGCGACGTCGCCCTCGACGGTGCGCAGGGGCAGACTCTCGGAGGCGGCCAGCAGCACTCCGCCGCCCCGTACCCACTCCTCGATTCGGCTGAGGGTGCTGGCCTCGAGCGTATCGCCGGCGACCACCACCAGGGCGTCCAACCCATCGAGCAGACCACCACGGATCATGGGCTCACTGATGAACTCGAAGTCCAGGGCATCGCGCAGCTCCGCCGTCCGGGTCAGGAAGCGGGACAGGACGGACGAGTCCAGGGCGATGGACGAATCGGGCCAGAGGGCGGCCACGGCAAGCTCGCGCCTGTTGGGCACCAGCAGATCGAGGCTCTCCGCCAACCGCACCGCCTGCTCCGAGGGCCGGTCGGGGTCGGTGATGAGGGTCTTGAAGTAGACGCCACTGGCTCCGCCCGACACGGCATCGAACACCCGCCCCGCCACGCCATCGGGGGTGTTAGCCCCACCGGGCTCCGTGCTGTAGTAGCCCCCGTACATCCGGGTCGCCGATGACACTATCCGGGTTACGGCGAAGTTGGCTGCGGCGTCGTCGCCCTGGTTCGTGATCCGAATGCCCGCGCCGTACCGGGCGCACATGGCCGCTTGGGCTGCGAAGTCCGCCCCCAGGTAGGGCTCGCCGGCCCCGCCCGTGCACAGGTAGATGGGGGTGTCCGGATACAGCTCGCGAGCGGCGGATACCCAGAGCTCCGCTAGCTCCGTCATGGAGCCGGTGTACCATCGCACCAGATCGACGGCGGCCCGGCGCGAAGGCGCCTCGGCGGGAACGAAGGGCTCGATGTCCGCGACGGATGCGTAGTCCGTGCCCCATGCGGCGTTGACCCCATCCAGGTCTCCGTACTGCTCCTCGGCCCAGCGGCGCCAATCGGCCCTGGCGTGATCATCACCGCACCACCATCCGGCATGGGTCTTGTAGACGGGGTGGTTATGGAGCTCGAACCCTCCGCCGGCGGGCATCAGCGACTCGCCCCAGTTGCCCGAGATGCCGAGGTTCAGTGCCTCGATGCTCTCGGTGCCGTAGTGTTCCGCGAACAGGCCCAGGAAACGCTCGACCGCGGGCCGCAGCTCGGGGTTCCAGATGGACTGGATGGGCAGTGAGTCGCCTCGCTCCAGCGAGACGCACGAGACGCCGTGCTCGCTCCGCCACCATTCGGGCGTGGCGTAGTAGGGCCCCAGGATGATGAAGGGCAGCCACTGGACGTCGTGCGCGCGGATCTGCCCCACGACGGGATCGTACACCCCGAAATCCACCTGCCCCGCCTGGGGCTCGATCGAGCGCCAGGTCACGTAGCTCTGGAGGCTGGTGATCCCGAGGTCCCCGGCCACGCGGTAGGGCTCCGGCCGCAGCTTCGCCTCGTGCAGAGGCAGATGGACCTGCCACTGCTGGATGACGTCCATGCCCGCGGGTGGCGCCACGGGGCCGCGCCGGACGAAGTAGTCCGCGGGGTCGGGTGGCGGGTCGTATCCGGGTGGAGGGGTCTCGGTGAGGACGATCCGGTGGACGACCAGCTCGCTCGTGGTGCCGATGCGGAAATCGGTCTCGCCGTTCTGCCGGTTCTCGAAGCCAGGGCCCCGCAGCGTGAAGGTCGCCTGGCGCCACTCGCCCGTGCCGCGCTGCTCGACCCGATCCGGCGCGGGGGAGTACGCGCTACCCCCTCGGGCATCGTACAGCAGCGTCAGGTCGCCCGAAAGATCCTGGAACTCGATGGTGATGTAGACCTCCCCCGGTGGGTCGTACTCGTCGGCCACGTCCACATACAGCAGGGCGCTGCCGGCCTCCCGGTCCACGGCCCTCGCCGACCGGCCCGCCACCCAGCGGGGCACGTTGGTGCCATCACCATGGCTACCCACCGCCAGGCCCTCCTCTAGGTTCGTCTCGCCCAGGGTCACGCTCAGGGGCGGATTGGGCTGCAGGCACATCAGAGCGGCGGCCAGGATGGTCACGGCGGGCACGTCTGCCCTCTCCTCTCGATGGCGCCTAGATGCGCCGGTACCGAATCAGGACCGACTCTCGCGGACTGGCGATGGTCAGGTGCAGGCCGGACATAAGCTCCGCGCCCGTCGCCCTCGTCGCCCCCTCCAGCAGGTCGACTTCGTACATCTTGTGGGGGTCCAGGCCGTGGAGCCGCAGCTCCGCGGTTCGGTAGATGCTCTGGCCCCGGCGGAAGGCGAGAACCATACCCTCCCCCAAGTCGGGTCGGTGATACTGGGAGACGAGCCAGTCGGTATGCTCCCGAGAGTAGTCGGACAGCGGGTAAAAAGCGCCCGTAAGCAGATGCTTCACCGAGTTGTACTCCGAGAGCAGCGCCGAGGCCGTCTCCTGGTCGAAGCCCTCCGCATCGGCGATCCAGCCGATGCACAGCGAGGACGCCATGGTCGACCGGTAGGCGTACTCATCGACCACATCCACGTGGGCCACCAGCGTGTTGTTGGGTAGGTACTGGGCGGCCGAGAACAGGGCCGCTTGGTCCACCTCGTAGTCGAACCAGTAGTCGGTCTTCTGGTGGAAGTGCATGCGCATGATGGAGCCCAGGTCGATCCGGTGGCCGCCGCTGGCGCAGCCCTCCAGGATCGCGTCGGGCCACCGCCGGTGCAGCTCCTCCCAATAGGTGTACAGCCCCTCGATGTACTTCATCTCGGTAATGCCAACTCGGTCCGGGGCATCGTGGTACCGCCACATGGGCCAGGGGTCCATGTTGAAGTCCTGGCGATAGACGGCGAAGCCGGGTAGCTCCATGAAGCCGCCGACGATGTCCAGGAAGTACTCCCTCGCCTCGGGGATGGCCATGTTCAGGAGGTAGACGCCCTGGGGCTCATCGCCCGCGCGAAGGAGCCATTCGGGATGGTTGCGCTGAAGGTCCGTGCCGGGCATGACGCGCTCGGGCTCGAACCACAGCCCGTAGCTCATGCCCACATCCTCGGCGGCCGCGGCCACCGGGGCCATGCCATCGGGGTAAGCGTCCTTGCGCGGGGTCCAGTTGCCTGCGCCATTGGGCCAGCCGCCCTCGAACCAGCCGGCGTCGGTGATGACCGCCTCGAGGCCCAGGGGCGCGTAAGCGCGGATGAGCGAGACCTGGTTCTCCTCATTGCACTCGTTGAGCCAGCCGCCGCCCCGGGTGAAGCAGGTGTTGGAGAACAGCGTCGGCAGGGGCTCGTCACCCTCCTTGGCGAGGGCGTAGTGGTCTTGGATGAGCTGGCGGAACTGGGCGTTGGCCTCCAGGGTCTCGCCGTCATGGAAGAGGGCCAGGACTCGGGGAGTGCGCACCCGCTCGCCGGGATGCAGCCGGAAGTGGGTCTCCGCCATACCTCCGCTCAGCCTCATCCGCCCGAGCCGGCTGGCCGTGGCGTCCACGCGCCACTCGCCCGTCCAGCCCAGCCCCATCACGATGGAGCCGCGTCCGCTCTGCACCTTGAAGAAGGGCAGGTTCTCGCCCGACGACCGGCCATGGCCCGACTCCAGCATGACCCGGCTTCCGGCGCCGACCACATCCACCGAAGGGGCGAGCTGATCCGGGGTCGGCGTGCCGCCCTTCGCCGAATGCAGGAGATAAGGCTGGGCCGAGTCGATGGGCGTGCTCTCGATGAGATCCAGCGGCCGCACCGCCTCGACGATGCCCGTGTCATCCTCACCCTCATTGGCGAACCACAGCAGCCAATCGGCGGAAGCGAAGCCCGGCGCCGTGGTCGTCTCCCATGTGACCCGCAAGCCGGAATGGGGGTCCGACCAGACGGTGGTGGACCGGGTGCGGCCATCCTCCAGCTCGGAGGTGGTGACCTCGCCGGGCCACTGGGGCAGGAGCTCATCGCTGAGCGTGCCGTAGTACACGAAAGAGAAGGGATACCGGCGCACCTCGCCCGGGATCTCGCCCTCGGCAAACGCGCCCACCTGAAGCGTCCCGCCGTCGGCCGTCACGAGCTCGGGCTCGGCCCAGTCGGCATGGTCCGAGTTCACCCCGTCCCCGGCATCCTCGACGATGAGGCTCAGGTGCTGAGTAGCGGCGAACTCCACGTCGACACGCAGCGGCTCGCTCGCCGCGCTCATCACCGGTGAGCGGAAGACCTCGCGGCCATCGACGCGCACCACGAAGACCACCGTGCCGGCGACGCCGGAGGTGCGCTCATTGTTGTCGACTCCGACCCAGGCCCTGAAGCCGGTGACCGGTTGAGGGCTGTAGAGCATCAGATGGCTCGGCGCATGGGTACCCAGGCCGCGGTCGAACTGGCGATCGGCCAGCCGCAGGGGCGTGTTGATCACGGACTGATCCCGCTGGAGCGCCTCGATCTCGTGGCGGGCGATCTCCAGAATGGGCTCCTCGGGAAGTGCTGGCGGATCGTAGGGTACTTGCAGGACCTCGTCGCGCCAGTCGACCGACCCCGGCGTCGGAGGAGTGGATCGCTCGCCCTGCGCCATCGACTTGGCAACTAGTATCGCACCAATCAGCACGGCCGCTCGCCACATGCGGATGTCACCTCTCGAAACGCAGGTAATGGAGCCGTGTTGCACCGAAGTAGGCCCACATCCCTCCCCTAAGGACGGAAGCCGATGACAAGCCGGGACCGCATGATCATCAGAGACCTGGCCGAGCGCGTGGCCGAGGCGGCCGCCAGGCCCGAGATGGAGGAGCGGCGGCGGCTCTGGTATGCGCAGAACTCCCTCGATGCACCCCGTCCGCTGGTCTTCGTCTCGCCCGAGGGCGCCTGGCTGGAGCTGCTCCCCCCCGGCACCATGATGTGTGAGGATGACGACGCCCGGGCCATCGAGAACGGCCTGCGGCAGCGGCTGTACGCCGCCGACCACTTCGCCGATGATCAGGTCTGCGACGCCGTCTTCCGCGTCCAGCCGGCGGTCCACCAGACGGGCTGGGGGATCGGGCCGAGGCACATCCACAGCGGAGCCGAGCGCGGCGCCTACAACTGGGAGCCGCCCATCAACACCTTGGATGACATCGAGAAGATCCAGACTCCGACCTACCGGTACGATCCCGGTGCCACCGAGCGCTACCTGGCCTTCGCCACCGAGCTGCTGGATGGGATCATGGAGGTCCGGCTCCATGGCACCTACTGGTGGGCCCTGGGGCTCATCGACGAGTGGACCATGCTCCGAGGCATCACGAACACCTTCTGGGACATGGTCGACCAGCCCGAGATGGTGCACCGGGGCATGGAGCGCCTGATGGAGGGGCGTCTGGCGGGTCTGGAGAGCCTGGAGCAGCAGGGGCTCTTGTACCTTAACAACGGCAACCAGTACGTGGGCTCGGGCGGATTCGGGTTCACCGACGAGCTGCCGTCGGAAGGCTACGACGGGCGGGTTCGGCTCATCGACATGTGGGGCTTCTGCGAGGCCCAGACCATGTCCGAGGTGTCGCCGGCGATGCACGAGGAGTTCGTCCTACGCTACCAGCTCGCCATACTCGATAGGTTCGGCCTGAACTGCTACGGCTGCTGCGAGCCCCTCCACGATAAGCTCGACATGCTCCTCGCTCGGGTGCCTCGCATGCGGCGGGTATCGATCAGCCCGTGGGCCGACAAGCGGATCAGCGCAGAGAAGATCCAGGATCGGTGCGTCTACTCCTGGAAGCCCAGTCCCGCGCCCCTGGCGGCCATCACCTTCGACCCCGAAGCCGTCCGCTCCGATGTCCGCGAGACCGTCGCCATCGCCAGGGAGCATGGCTGCACGCTGGAGATCATCCTCAAGGACACCCACACTTGTAACCATGAGCCCGAGCGCTTCGATCTCTGGAGCCGCGTGGCCATGGAGGAGGCGATGGCCGGAGCCGGCGTGAGCTAGGACCCGACCCCGCGCCGGGACGCCAGCTCCTCATGCATCCGCCGGCAGCGGAGGAGCCACCGCCGCTCGAACTCCTCGGGCGAGACGACCCGGCCGTCCAGGTCGCCCACCCACTCTATGCCCTCCTCCACGCACCAGTGGACGCAGATGGCGTAGGCCTCCCAGTCGAGATCATCGGTGTCATCGTAGACCCGGATGCGGTCGGCCCCGCCGCGGTACAGGGCGAAGGCCCGGGTATGGCCATCGGTGAGCATGGGGCGGCCACCGGCGTCGCGCACCGGCACGGGCGGGACGCCATGGGCGTGGGAGGTGTCGAACTTGCTCTCAATTCGCCTCAGCTTGGCCGCACTGATTAAGAGCTGGCTGGGCTGCAGATCGCGCAAGGGCGCCAGACGTGTCCTCACGGGAGCGCGCCTTCCTTGGAAGCTGGGATCGGCCACTTTCTTCCGCGCTGTCGGGAGGGTTCCTTGAAGGTTCGTGCCGTCGGACCCGGAAGCTTCGGTACCAGGTTCGCAATCGCGAGAGGTGGTGACAGTCTTGGCCGAGGACACGATCTTCGCCAAGATCGCCCGTGGCGAGATGCATGCCGACATCGTCTACGAGGACGATGACTGCGTCGCCTTCCGGGACATCGACCCCAAGGCGCCGACCCATGTGCTGGTGATCCCGCGGGAGCCGGTCTCGGGACTGGATGATCCCAAGGCCACGCCCGACATGCTCGGGCATCTGGCCCACGTGTGCACGAAGGTGGCCGAGAAGCTGGGCATCGCCGGCGATGGCTACCGGGTGGTGGTGAACGTGGGTCGCAATGGCGGACAGAGCGTCAGCCATCTTCACTTCCACGTACTCGGGGGACGGCCCATGACCTGGCCTCCGGGCTAGCCCGGGGTCAAAGGGAGGCTCTCCTATGTCCGTGGATCGGATTCTCCTCATCGCCGAAGGCGGGACCCACCCCTTGGGCGGCGAGATGGAGTGCGTCGACTATCCCGCCACCGCCGAGCTGGGCTCCAGAGCCGCTGTGTGGCTCGACCTGGCCCCCCGAGCACCCCTCATGGGGCCCGACGGACTGGCCACACTGGTGGGTCATGTACGAGCCGGCGGAGGCCTGGTGGTGAGCGGGTCGCTGGGCGCGTCGTCCATGGCCCAGACGGCCCTGGGCGACCTGCTGCCCGTGGCCCCGGTGGGGGATCGCGACATCCACCCTTCCTGGGCTCCATCGGACATCAAGCCCACGGGGCTCAGCCAGTGGCCCGGCTCGGGCCACGTGCGGCTCGAGGCCTTCGATCATCCTCTGGCGGACGTGCTATCGGGGCCCGCCCAGGCCAAAGTCCCGGCG
>WJIW01000145.1 GCA_014730065.1 Armatimonadia bacterium
GAAGACTACTTCCTGGGCGCGTGGGGCTTCACCGACACCTACACGGCCCCCTTCTGCGGCTACCCGCTATGGGACCGCACCGAAGCGGAGGTGCCCAAGCACGGCCTATACCGCTGGCACATCATGGACCCCGTGCGTTTCGATGAAGACCTGAAGGTGACGATCCAGGCCCTGGGCTGGTGGCCGGGAGGGAAGTTCCAACCCCTCACGGACGACATCAGCTCGGTGGCCTACTGGTATCAGCAGCCGCCGCACAGCCCCTTCCCCGAGCTGCCGGGCCTGCTCGACCGCTTCCAGAGGTAGATGAGGTGGCGTGCCGCCGGGGCAGTCGATCCCGACCCGTGGGCCCCGGCGGCGGTGCCGTGCTACTCCTCGACGATGGACGGGGCCGCGGGCAGGATGTTGGGAACGGTGACGATCGCCCGCCCGCCATCCGAGAGCAGCACGCCGTGCCAGCCGCCGTCTCGCCGGGCGGCGAAGCTGAGCATCTTCCCGTCGCCGGTCCACTTCAGGTGCCGGATCTCCTTGGCGCCGGTGTAGATGAGCTGGCGAGCCCCGTCGTCGTCGGTGTCGATGAGGTAGAGCCGCGCCACTCCCTCTTCGTCACCGGCGGAGGCGATCCCCGCCACGCCGGCGGGGCGCTCGGGGTGCTGGGCGTAAGCGACCAGCCGCTCCTCCGGCGAGACTCGGAACAGCACCTCGGCCCGGGTGCCGCAGGTCGGGCAGTCGCCGGCGACCAAAGCGCCGCCCTCGTCACCGTCGCCCATGTAGCATGCCTGAAGATCCTCTAGCAGGCCGAAGACGATCTCGTCGGGATGCAGAACGGTCGTATCCAAGGTCTCCAGGCTCAGGTTCAAGGTAGAGGCCTCGCCGGCGTCGGGATCGACCACATTGAGGGCGATGCTGGCACCGTCGGGGCTCCAGAAGTACTCGGCGATCCGGCCCGAAGATCCGTGAAGGGTCTGGCCCGTAGCGACTCGCCGTCCCGAAGCCACATCGTAGACCACTACCTCGTCATCCACGATGGCCGCCACTGAGTCACCCGTGGGCGACCAAGAGGGCAGGCGGATGGAGTCGGCCTCGGCCAGCACGGTCGCTTCGCCCTCCGATGGCACGGCCCGCAGAAGGTGGCCCGTGTCGGCCTCGATAACCTCGGCGCGCAGCCACTCCGAGCCCGCCGGGGCCAGTGCGAAGTCGGCCAGGCCCTGGGCGAGCACCTGGGCGTCGCCATCAGGGCCGGCGATGATCAGGTCGCCCAGACCATCGATTCGCTCGCGGAGCACCGCCAGAGTAGCGTGTCCGAGGATCTCGGGCAGCTCCACGGGCTCGAGCAGGCGCGCGAAGACGCTCTCGATCCTCATCTGCCGGGTGCCGTTGCGGCCGAACCCCTCGCCCTCCTTTGCCACCTCGAAGCGACCATGGATCTGGGCTGGGAGGCCGGGGCCCGCTCCCGTCTCACCCTCTTGGACCAAGCCCGAGAGATCACCCGTGACCAGGCACGCGGGCACCTCCGGGCTGTCCGTGGGTAGGCTCAGCGGGGTGAGGTCCGACAGGCCGTCGCCAAGGAAGAGGAGCCCGCGCACGGTGACCAGCTCGCCGTCAAGCTGCTCGGCCTTGTCGACGAGGGCCGGGTAATCGAGGATGGACGAGAGAGCGTACGCCGCATCCGCCGTGAGCCTACACCCGTACTCACCCATGTGGCCGTACGCGCCCCGTGGCCGGCTCTCGAAGAGGCCCGAGATCTCCACCTTCATGACTTCCCGAGCCCCGCCCCCGGCGGGCCTGGGCAGGCCGCTGAGATCACCCTCGACCCAGGTCCGGGGCCACTCCTCTTCGCCGTCGTCAAGGGCCGACAGAGCGCTCACCTCGAACCCGCTGGTGAGCTCCCCTCGAACGGTGACGATCATCTGATCGTACTCCTGACGCTTTCGGGCCAGCTCGGCGTACGATAGGGACCCGGGTACCCGGCCACGATCGGCCAGGACCTGGATCCGCTTGGCCTTCAGGCGCACGCGGAGGTCGCCCCTACGGCCCCATCCCGCGCCGGGCTCGCCCGTCTCCCGGACCTCAAGCTCGCCCTCCACCATGACCCACGACGATGCCGATTCCATGCCCGACCATCGGCGCTCGATGAAGGGCTGGAGGGCCATGCCCGTCACGAGCACGGGGAGGGTATCCTCGGGGAGGTCCTGGGGATCCACTAGCTCGTCGTACAGCAGGGCGCCGTCATCGGTACGGACCAGCATGCCCTCCACCCGGACTCGGCCTTCGGTGGCCTCCTGGGGGTTGTCGATCAGGGGCGAGGCCGGGACCTCGGGGGGCACGGTATAGGGTCCCGCGTACACGACCTGGCCCTCATCCGAGGCGTGGTACTCGAAGACCTCGTCGCCCACCCGCAGGAGGATGATCTGGCCCGGGACGATCACCTGGGCGTACATCATCCCGGGCTCGCGCACGCCGAGGGAGGTGTCCGGCCAGGCCACAGGCCAGAGGGCGTGAGGCTCGATGACCTCGCCGTCGATGCCCAGCCGCTCGGCAAGATCCTGGCGCGCCGCTTCCACCACATCCACATCGTCGGTGGGCTGGGTAGGCTGGATCTGTCCGATGGGCAGCATGAGGGTGAGCAAGATGGCGATAGCGGGCATGGTCGGTCCTTTCCTGGCTCCGGGGAGCTCCCGGCGGCGGTCCTGTGAATAAGACAGGCACCGCCCGTCGGCGGTTCCGGGAATTCCACCGAGAACCCATGATACACCGCCGCGGAACCCAGACGACTCGGCACCAGCGGAGATTCCCGAGCCACCCGGCGTGGCCGAGCGTCTGAATCCCCGGCGGCAAGCGGGGCAACACTTGGCCGCCAAGGAGGCGCCCGCAAGGGGGAGCGCGTATGGCCCTGGAATGCTTGGTCTCGATGGGGCCAAGACGGATGTCGACACAGACCGAAACCCAGCGCCTTGCCGACGCGGCCGCCCACGGCGACACCGCGGCCTTCGATCGTCTGGTGGCCGAGCATCATGAGCGGGTGCTCAATGTGGCGTACCGCATGGTGAGCCGGCGGGAGGATGCCGAGGACATCTGCCAGGAGGTGTTCGTCAAGGCCTTCAAGGCCCTGCCCCGGCTGCGCGACCGCTCGCAGTTCGGCTCCTGGATCCTGCGCATCACCTCCAACTGCGCGAGAGACACCCTACGGAGGCGACGGCGCCGGCGCGACGATGTGGACATCGAGGACGTGGGGCCGGTCGCCGCCGCCGATGACCACGCTCGGGACACGGAGCGGGGCGACACCTCCCGATTGGTTCAACGTCTGCTGATGGGTCTTCCCGAGCGTCACCGGATCGTGCTCGTGCTGCGCGATATAGAGGGGCTGTCCTACGAGGAGATGGCCCAGACCCTCTCATGCACTGTGTCGAGTGTGAAGAACCGGCTACACCGTGCCCGCAAGCTGTTCCGGGAGCGGCTGGAGCCCTTCATGGATGAGGTCTAGAGGATGAGCGGCAAGGTTCCACAGATGGGATGCGCCCGCGTCACTGGGCTGATCGAGGACCTCCTCGACGGCAGCCTGGAGCACCCGCTGCGTGCCGACGTAATGGAGCACCTGGGCCGCTGCCAGGATTGCGCCAGGCAAGTGGAGAGGTCCCGCAAGGCGCGCCAGGTGCTGCGCCGGCTGCCGCGCGTGCCGGCCGATCCCGACCTGGCCACGCGTGTCAGCCAGGCGGCCATCGCGAGCTCCACTCCCGAGGAGCGACCGATCACGGCACTGGGGCAACTGGAGCGGGTCGAGCCCGCGCCGAAGTCTCGGGAGGTCATCGCCGCGGCCATTGAGCCCGAGGCCAGGCGGCGGTCGGAGATCCTCTGCCGCTCCTTCGCCGATCAGGTCGAGGCCCTTCTGGAGGAGGAGCTCGAACCCGGCCTGAGCCTGGCCATGGAGCGCCATGCGGGCCAGTGCCGCGAGTGTGAGCGCATCCTGGAATCGGCCAGGCGCGCTCGGCGGCTGCTCGCCAGCCAGCCCCGTCTCGAGGCCACAGCCCAAGCCCGGCGGCGGATCGTGGCGGCCGCCGAAGCCCTGGGTGAGAGGCGCGGGCGTCTCCAACGGCGCGTCGCTTGGGCCGCCACGGCCGCGGCGGCATGCCTCGCGCTTCTGGCGGGCCTGTATGGCACGGGTGGCTTGCGGGGGGGCTCCGAGGACCTAGACCTGGTTCCCGACGAGCCCGCCCCGATGGTCGCACGGGAGCCGGCTGCGTCTACCGAGGAGGCGCCCTCCCCTGAAGCTCAGGTGGCTGTCGACGAGGGCGTCGCCGAGGCGGCCCCAGTGGACACCGGCGACCGCCCGCTCCGCCGGCCCGCGACAGCGCGGGTGGCGTCCGCCGAGGGGGTTCGCCCGAAGCCCGTGTTCACCACGCGCCCAGCCGAGACCGGAGTGGCTGTGGCAGCACAGCCGGGTGGTAGTCCGGACGAGTACCAGCCTCCGGCGAGGCGGACCATCACCGTCGCCTCGGCTCAGCAGGCAGCGAGCCCAGCGGGCCCACCGGAGGTTGCTGCCGCCGACGGCTCGCCCAGCTCCGTGGGCTCCAGCAACGCGATGCCCCTTAGCCTCTAGGCGACCCCGCGGGAACCGAATCGCCCCCTTTGAGTGTCTGAGTTATGATGATAGGTAGGGCTGGTGGGCGGTCGAGGCCGCCGCGAAGCTCGTCGCTGGCCCGAGGAGAGATCAACCCATGCGGAATATGGCCCTAAGTGCTCTCGCCCTCGCGGCGAGTCTCATCTCCGGTGCCTTGGCACAGGACCAGCAGGTGCAGTTGCGGTACGCGCCTCCGACCGGTGGCGAGGCACGGTACGACTGTGCCCTGGAAGGCTCCATCGATGTGGGCATGATGGAGATGGGCAACCTGCCCCTTCTCGGGGACCTCGGCTTCTCCGTCCAGTACGGCGATCGGGAGGATGGAATCCTCACCGAGACGCTGACCTACAACGCCGTGGAGCTGATGGTCGCCACGTTCCGGGTGAACTCCAACTACATCGACATCCCCGTGGTGACCAAGCGCGGGCCCGAGGGCCGCTGGCTCTTCGGCGGCGAGGCACTGCCGCCCCCCGGCGTAATGTCCGCCGACCTCCTGGTCCTCATGGGCCAGGTACCTCGGATGCTGATGCTTCCCGAGGAGCCCGTTGGTATCGGCGAGGAGTGGGGCTCTGAGCGCATTATGCTGCCGCGGTACTTCGAGGTAGGCGAGCTGCCCGACTTCACCGCCGAGCCACCAGAGCCCGGCGGAGCTCTCGGGGACGAGGGCGGGCCGGCTGAGGACCCCGGCGGCCCGGCAGAAGATCCCGGTGGCCCGGCTGAGGACCCGGGTGGTCCCGCTGAAGATCCGGGGGGCCCGGCCGAGGACGAGGGTGCCGCCGCTGAGGGCCAGGCTCCTGACGGAGAGGCGCCGGCCGAGGGCGCGGAGGCGGAAGCGGCCGAGGAGGCCGATGCCGAGCCCGGCGAGACCTCTAACACCTACCTGAGCCAGCGGAGCCGGCTGCAAGGCATCCAGGAGTACCAGGGACGTCCCGCGGCCATCATCGTCTCCGAGATGCTCGTGGAGTTCGACCAGGAGATCATCTTCGCCGGACTTCCCGTCGATGGGCGGCTCATGGCGAATATGGAGCAGGCCATCTACGTCGACACCGGCGAGATGATCCAAGCTAACGTAGAGCTTGCCGCGGAGTTCTCCATACCCGATCCCCGCAGCGGGGAGGCGGTCACAATGACCCTGAACCGCGTGCTGGCACGCTACGGGCCCGAAGGCCAGGTCCAACCTGCCATACCTCCAGAGCAGGGACGTCAGCCGCCCGGCGGGGGCCGAGGACGTGGCGGAGCCGGCGGCGGCCGGGCGGGGGTCCGCTAGAATCGAAACAGAGCGAACATGTGAAAGCGAGGCGCTATGAGGCTTCAATGCAGCCTGATGCTACTTACGCTTGTGCCGCTGATGGCATGGGCTCAAGAGGGCACCGAGTACCAGCTCGAGTTCCAGCCGCCCGAGGGTCGGGTGGCTCACTACCAGCTCATCGTCCACGGTGATGCCTTCGTCAACAAGCTCCCCACCAGCGACAAGGAGTTCAACGGGCGGATGCACCTTCTGGAGGAGATCCTGCCGCCGGGCGATGCGCCCGGCGTGGTTCAGCGCCTGACCTTCGTCGACGCCGAGTTCAAGTTCGGCCAGTGGGACTTCGGCTTCGAGCAAGAGGGCGAGCACCTCACCGTGCGCCGGGGGTCCGACATCATCGCCACCGAGCTGATCGACCGACCTCCAGCAGCCAGTGTGGAGTCGAGCGACATCATCGGAGTGGTGTCATCCTTGGCCTGGTCCATCGGGTTCCCCGAGTCGGGGCGGGTCGAGATCGGCGAGACCTGGACCCGGCGCTTGGATCCCGCCCCGCCCGACGTGGGACAGCCCATCGGCCCGGAGACCATCCAGCCGCGCAAGATGTACATCACCAACACTCTTACTGATGTCATCGAGAAGGACGGCCGGGAGCTGGCCCTCATCGACGCCGAGATGAGAATTCTCTCGACCGAGGGTACCCGGTACGAGGTTACCATCAAGGGCCCGGCCCAGTACTGGCTGGACACGGGAGAGCTCCATCGATTCCACGGGAACCTGGACATCTACGTGGGCATCGACATCAGCAGGAACCTAGTGGAGATCGTCATCAAGCATGGGATCCTCCACTTCGAGGAGAGAGACCCAACCGACATCCACCTGAGGCTTCCGCCCTCGGGTCCGTGGGAGATGAAGTTCGACACCGAGCCCGAGGACCTGAGCCTGTGGTCTTATCCCATCGAGCCCGCATGGCTCGAGCGGGAGGCGGGCATCGGCACGCCGCCGCCCGAGGGCAAGGGCTACGCGCTGAACCGCAAACGGCTCTACGAGCGCGCCCTCCGCGAGATGGACAAGCCCAGGACCGAGGAGGATGAGGACGCAGCGCTGTGGGACGTCGTCGAGTATGTGGAGGACCGGTTGTTCTACGCCTACCGCATCGACGCCGAGATGCCCGCCGTCCGGGAGTGGGCCAGGTCCTTGGCAGGAGCCACCGTGGAGCCTTTGGAGAACACACCCGGCGGGGGGCGCATCGTCGTCTCCGGCCGGCCCGACGTGCGGGCGGCGTACTTCTGGAGCGACAAAGCGGATCGCCCGCTGGTGGTGGTGACCGACGATCCCGAGCTATGGGAGCTGGCCCTCCAGGCCGCCGATCCCGCGCCCGATGCGCCCGAGCCCGATCAGGACGCCGAGGCCGAGATGGACCCGGAGGACGAAGGCAGCCAAGCCAGAGACCTCACCACTCGGTCGGAATGAGATCCACCAGATCCAGGGCGATGGCCAGAAGGGGCCGGACCTCGGTGGCGACGTCCAGCCAGCCATCGCCCGCCGCTCGCACCAGAACCAGGTCTTGCCGCCCCTCAATGTGCAGCGAGTCGGTGCAGGCCAAAAGGGCTTGGCCGCGCCGATCCAGCCAACGGCGCATGAAGGCGGTATCATCGCAGACCGCGCGGTAGCGCCCACTGCCCACAGGCTCCAGCGCGAGCTTCGGTAGCGCGACCGGGGCTCGCACGAGCACGTACGTCTGGGAGACCACCTCATCACGTCCATCGCGGGCCTCCTCGGAGTCGAGATCGAAGCAGCAGATCTCCCGGCCTCGGTACTGGCCGGTCGCCACGTTGTACAGCCGCGACCTGCCTCGTCGCCTGAGCTCATCGAAGGGCACATCGGACAACAGATCCGGGCGTGGCCTGGGAGAGTACCGCAGCCCAAGCTCGGCTGCCAGGCGCCGCCACGCCCGCTGACGCAGAGGACCCAACAGCCACCCTAGGATCAGCAGAACCAAGGCGACGGCAGCGTAGGCGGCCCACTCGGGCAGCTCCACGTAGAAGTAACCCATACCCACGACTCCTCGCCAAGTGGTTCGCCCCTGGGGTCGCCGGGACCGGCGCCGGATGCAAGATGGTCTCGCGTAGGTGTGGGTCGGGCGTGACCCCACCGGGGCATTCGCCCCGGTGGGATGGGCTAGAAGATGTTCCGGAACTGGGCCACGAAGAAGTTCACGGCACTCAGCCACGGCAGGAGTGAGCGGCGGGCGTAGGAGGAGCGGCGCTCGGGCACCAGGATGATGTCACCCCGCTGGAGCACGGGATCATGCTCCTCCATCACGGGCATGTCATCGGTGATGCGGATGTCGACGTACTCGTCCTCCTCGGTGCCCTCATCGGCGATCCACACGCTGCCCGGCTTCTCGCCCGGCTCGCGGCGGGTCGTGCCCTGGCGCGGTGCGTCGGGGTCCTCTTCCTCGTCGGGGTTGAAAGCGTCCCTGAAGTTGACCCGGAACACCTCGCGGTCAGCATCCTCGCCGCGCAGGATCTGGATCTCTCCCCAGCTCGCCTCGGCGGGTATCCCGCCGGCCTCGGCGAGGGCTTGGCTGAGGCGCATGCCAGGGAACCATCGCACGGGCTGCTGACGGCCCGCCGACCAGCCGAGGACGTAGACGAACCCCTCCTCGTTGACGGGTACGACGAGGATGTCGCCCGGCTCCAGTGCCAGGTTCTGGGTCTGGTCGCCCCGGTAGATCAGGGCATGCAGGTCCACGGGCATCTGCTCTTCGCCGCGCATGACGTACGACCGGGTGAGATCGCCCTCGAGGGCGGTGGCGCCGGCGAGGGACATGGCCCGAGCGACGGTGGGCGCCTCCTCGGGCGTGAACGCCTGGGAGGTGATGCCGGTGACGAGAACTCGGTTCTCATCCAGCGGCGGTATGACCACTCGGTCGCCGGGCTCGAGGCTCACATCGACCTCGGGATCGCCGGTCTTGATGATGGGCTCGAGATCGACGGGTATGGTCTGGTCGCCACGGACGATGGACACGCCGCCCAGGAAGGCATCTTCACTGACCTGACCGACGGTGGCGATCAGCTCTCGAACCGTCTCGGCCTGGCGATAGGGCACCCGGCCCCGATTGCCGTCGCCACCGAAATCCCGCTGGTCGATCTCGCCCAGGATGTACACCCAGGCCTCGGGTACGATGATCTGGTCGTACGGCTCGATGGACGGCGCGTCGGTGGGAGTGCCCTTCTCGAAGAAATCCCACAGATCCACGGTGATGACGCCGCTCTCGCGCACGATGCCCACATTCCGTAGGTCCGCCGACTCGGTCGGTCCGCCGGCGGCCTGGAGCGCGTCGATGACGCTGGCCCGGAAGCGCACGCCCACGGGTCCGGGGGCCATGACAGCGCCTGCCATGATGATCTGGTTCTCGGGAACGACCAGAAGGTCGCCCGCCACAACGGGCACGTCGGCGGCGGGGTTGCGGTCCACGATCACCTCGGCGAGATCGACGGGGATCACGTCGCCGCCCCGGACGATGGCGCAGCGATCCAGGGCCGCGTCCTCGAGCGGTCCGCCGGCGGCGAGGAGCACACGGGAAGCGGTGTCCGCACTGCGGGAGATGATGGGGCCCTGGGTCTGGGCACGGCCGGCCACGAAGACCTCGCCCCGGTCGGCCACGATGATGCGATCCTCACGAGCGAGGGGGAAATCCAGCTCGGGATCGCCCGTGCGGCGGATGCTGTCGAGGTTGACCACGATCTCCTCATTGCGCCGCATGACCCGCACGTACCGCAGATCGGGGCCCTGATCGACGGAGCTAGCCGCGACCACTCCCAGCTCGGAGAGGAGCTGGTACAGGGTCTGGCCGCGCTCGAAGTAGGCGGGGCCGGCGTTAGCCACGGGACCGGAGATGAAGCACCGGGGCTTGAGCGGCACAAAGACCTGGTCCTCGGGCTGGAGCGCCACATCGACGGTGAAGTCGCCCTCCCGGATGAGGGGCGTTAGGTCGACGGTAACCTCGGTCTCATCGCGCCGGAGCTTGATGTTGGTCAGGTCGGCGTTCTCATCCATGCCCCCGAACAGGGCGAGGGCCTTGGACAGGGTGGGGGCTTGGCGCCACTCCAGAACCTGGGGCGCCATTACCTCGCCAGCCACGTAGATCGGCCTGGGGGCCGGAGCGGTGACCTCGAGGGAGATGTGGGGCTCGCGGATGATCTCCCGGAGTGCCGCGACGATGGCATCGGCGGCCTCGGACCGAGTAAGCCCACCCACGTCCACGCCACCCACCATGGGCAGCAGGATGGTGCCATCGTCGCGTACGGTGTAGTCGCCATTGATGTCGGGATCCTCGATCACGCGAAGGGTGAGGGTATCGTCGGCGATCAAGACCATCGGCTCGCGAGCCCATAGCCCCGGGTCGGTAGCGCCGCCCATGGGCTGGATCGCCGAGGCGCCGCCGACACACAGCACGGCCAGGGCCGCTGCCACTATGCAGCGCACCAGGCGATGATCCGGTTTCGTCCCAAGCGGGGCTCGCTCCACTGGATTCTCAATCATGGTCGCCGAAGTACCACCTTCGCGCCCTAGGCTCACCGCGTGCAGGCCGGATGGCATGGGCCGACGCGCGATTCCTGCGCGGCCTCTTATCTTCTACAC
>WJIW01000146.1 GCA_014730065.1 Armatimonadia bacterium
CGGCAGCGGAGTTCTCGGGTGTCCACAGGGGGCTATCGAGCCGCTGCGGGATGAGGTCCGTCTCGGGATCCTGGTAGGCGAGCCAGCCCTCCATGTAGTGATGGGAAGCGGATAGAGCTTGGTGCACCGCGTCGGCGCGGGCCTCCAGCTCGTCGAGGTCGGCGGGAACGCCGAGGAGCACGGCGGCGAGGGTCAGGGTCAGCATGGAGTTCCTCCTCAGGGGAGCCTGAAGTGGCGGCTTCGCGGACCGGAGCCGTGGATCCTACCGAGGCGGCACCTTCGGGCCAGCCAGGAGTCGCAGCCACCCCGCGCGAACCTCCACCTCCCTAGGAGGGGATGTCCGTGATCTCCATTCTGCTCTGTGGCTCGGCACTGCTAATGCTCCAGGACGCCACCTTGATCGAGGACTTCGAGGGTCCCCTGGAGGAGCGTTGGGAGTTCGGGGACGGGTCCGAGTTCCCCGGCGCCCAGGGCTCCTTCGAGCGGAGCGCCGAGGCCGCCCGGAATGGTGACTTCGGTGGGCGGCTCAGCTTCGACTTCACCGGCGGCGGGGCGTACGTGGAGGCGGCCATCGCCATCCCGGAGACAGTCACCGCCGCCGCCATCGAGCTGGATATTCGGAAGATCCCCGGCAACACGCTGGCCATCCGCTTCACCGACAGCGAGGGACAGACGTTCCAGAAGAACTTCAATGTGGCCAGCGGCGTGTGGCAGCGGGTACGGATCTATGCCGACCGGTGGGCGGTGAACTGGGGCGGACCAGCGGACGGCATCTTCAGGGGCCCCATCAGCCGGGTCTCCCTGGTTGCCGACCGCAGCGGGGGACCGGCGGTGGGCCACGTCGATGTGGACAATGTGACGGCCCTCGAGGGCGCAAGCCGAGGAGGCGAAGGCACGGTGCTGACCGACTACCGGGTGACGGAGTTCGAGGACTGGGGCTTCTGGTGTGAGGGCGACCCCGGGGCGACCGAGCGCGATGGTGGTGCCCTGAGATACGACTTCTCGCGATGTGACGCCGCCGTCTTCTCCACCGACCAGAGCCTCCTGGCCGATCCCCAGAGCGTGCGGCTCCGAGTACGCAGCGACGGCTCGGGCCATGCCGTGGCCCTGAGTCTGGGATCCCACTTCCAGACCTTCACCAAGACCCTGGGCACCCTGGACGAGGTGGGTGAGGTGGTCTTCGAGGCGCCCATCGGCGATATGTCCGAGTGGTCGCATGGGGGCGGTGAGGATGACGGCATCAAGCGACTTCCCCTGCGGGCCACACGGCTGACCATCCGGCCCAGCGGCGATGGACCCGATACCGGCAGCATCGAGCTGATCGCCTTGGAGGCGACCACCCGGCTACCCTCCACTCGTGAGGCTCTGTTCCCCGTGGCCCAGCCGGGCCAGCGTGGGGTCGACTTGGCGGTTACCAGCCTGGTCGGCTCGGATCTGACGTGCGACGTGGTCGCCGAGTTCCTGGACTGGCAGGGCCTGAAACTCGGTGAAGCAGCCCTGACCCTGGCGGTGCCGGCGGGCGGGACCAACGGCATTGAGGTGCCCTATGACTTCAGCTTCCGGCCCTTCGTCGAAGCGCGCATTCGGGTGGACGCTCCGGGCCAGGCCACGGCTGTGGCCACCACGGCCCTGGTGTCACCGATGGACGAGCCTGGCACCACGGAGCTGCGGCCGGAATCGCCATGGGGCATGGGTCTGTACCTTTACCGGTACAACATGGAGCCCAGCAGCCTGGCGGAGATGGAGCGAGCGGCGGCCATGGCGTCAGCCGCGGGGGTGAAGTGGTCGCGGGAGGAGATGCAGTGGCATCGCATCGAGACCGCCAAGGGTGAGTTCGACTGGGAGTTCTACGATCGAGTCGTCGATACCGCGACCCGCCACGGCATCAGCGTCTACGGCCTTATCGCCTACTGGAGCCGCTGGACCGAGCCGTACACGGAGCAGGGCATCCAGGACTACTGCGACTTCGCCCAGGCTCTGGTGCGGCGGTATGGCGATCGGATCAAGCACTGGGAGGTCTGGAACGAGCCGAATATCTTCTTCTGGGGCGGTCCCGATGAGGTCTACTTCGAGCTGCTGGACCGGGCCTACGTGGCCATCAAGGAGGTCGACCCGGACGCCGTGGTCTTCGGCTGCTCCACCGCGGGCATCGACATCGGGTTCGTGGAGCGCACCATGGAAGCCGGGTCGCGTTTCGATGGCCTGACCATCCACCCGTACCGGGGCGACCTGGACGATCTGGGATTCGTCGATGAGCTGCGGGGCGCTGCCGAGCTGGCCTCCCGGGATGGCGTGGAGCGGCCCGTGTGGATCACCGAGATGGGATGGTCCACACAGATCGGAGCGACCACCGAGCGCGAGCAGGCTCAGTACTTGGCCCGCTGCTACATCGACGCCATCGCCTCGGGCGTGGTGGGCAACATGGGCTGGTACAACTTCCGGAACGACGGTACGAACCCGTACTACAACGAGCACAACTTCGGCGTCGTCCGGCGCGACTTCACTCCCAAGCCCGCGTACCGAGCCTTGGCCGCAGTGTGCCGGACGTTGGCTGGTCTGGAGGCCGCCGCTCCGCCCCAGGTGGACGAGAACGGACTTCTCACCGCACACTTCCGCGGCGACAACCGCTGGGTGACGGCGTGCTGGGGAACGGAGGGAGGCCTCACCGTGACGGTCGACCCCGATGTGACGGCCGTGACCGCCATGCTCGAGCCCGTCCCCTCATTCACCGTGGGTGACGATCACTACTTGGCCGTGGCGCGGAACACTCCCATGCTCCTGGAGAGCGCGGAGGGCCCACCTGAGCCCGCGGTCTCAGACGTGGGGCCGACGGTGGATCGCTCGCGCCTGCGCCCGGGCGAGACGGTCGAAGTCAGTGTGCCCCTGGCGGCGCTAGCCGGGGAGGATGCCGACCTGGAGTGGAGCACTCCGGCCCATCTCGAGGTGTCGGAGACCGCCGACGGAGCATGGCGGGTAACCGCTTCCGAGGACGCTCCGTCCGGGCCCGCGGAGGTTACGGCCATCCTGCGCCGAGGGGACGCGCGACTCGCCCTGCCACTGACTCTGGAGATCATCCCGGACGTGCTGGAGGTCTAGGACTCTGAGGAGGGCTCCCAGAGGATCTCCACGTCGCCGTTCTCGCGAAGCTGGCTCAGCCACTCGCCTCGAGTCTGGCTGATGCGCTCCTCCAGTAGGAACTGGCGCACGGCCTCGCGGACCCGAGTCTCGATCCGCTCCCGAGCCGCCTCGAGCTCGGCCGGGTCCATTGCGTCGGCACCGAGGATGGCATCACTGGCCGGGATAAGGCGGAGCACCACGACGACGGCGAACCGGCCGCCCAGGTCGATGGGGTCGCTGACCGCTCCGACGGCCGGCAGGTCGAAAGCGGCCTGGATCAGCGGCGGGGCCTCGGCCACATCGGTGGGCGCGGCGAAGAAGTCATCGTGCTCCCAGTCCGGCAGCTCAACCTGCAGAGCGGCCACCAGCGATCCGCCGTGAGCCCCGTTCTCACGGACATCGGTCCTGACCCGATCCACGAGGGAGCGCAACTCGGCGGCCAGGTTAACGGCCTCCGCCTCGCCGTCCCGTATGTAGATGCCGATCTTCCGCTGCTCCGGCGTCACGACCAGCGGCCGGACGCGGGGCATCTCCTCCGCCACCTCAGCATCGGTGATCTCGATCTCCTGCGCCATGATCGCGTCGCTCAGCAGGTGGATCCGGATTCGCCGCAGCACGGCGGCGCGCGTGAGGCCGGCATCGGCGAAGTGGCCCTCGATGTTGGCCGCGTCGACCAAGTCCTCCAGCTCGACCTGGTCGTCGACGAACCCACGAGCCGCGGCAAGCTGCTTCAGGAATGCGGAGTACTCGGCGAGGAGGGTCTCCCGGTCGGGAGGCTCGATGTCCAGCGCTTGGGCGCGCTGCTCCAGAAGGGCCTCCAAGATCATCTCTTCGAGCACCTGGGGCGCCGAGAGGCGGTTGAGCCAGTCCAGCACCTCGCCCGCGGTGATCTCGAATGTGCTGGTGGTAGCGACGGGCGCGTCGCTCAGGGGTGCGTCGTCCTGGGCCAGGGCCGGCAGGACTAATCCCGTTGCCATGATAAGAAGAGCAGCAGTTGACTGGTGCTTCATACCGCGTCGTCGCCAAGGCATGGGAGGACGGTTCTGCCGGAACGGCCCTCCTCCTTCCGACGGAGCAGGAACGAGGTCAGCTTGCGTCGATGGAGAATGCAGCCGCTGGTATGGGCCAATACGGAGGGCCGATGAGCGGGGCGAGCGACGGCAACGGAGATCGCCGAGCAGGCGGCCGCGTACTGATCCTGGACATGCCCGACTCTCAGCGGGAGGCCATCCAAGCGGCGCTCCGGGAGCTCGGGTTCGACCCGGCGTGGACTCGAGCGGAGTCTGCCGACCCGGAACAGCTTGCCCGGGCGCAGGTGGTCATCGCCCGTGTAGATAGCCCCGAGTCGCACGCGCTGGATGTCCTGGGGCGGCACGCCCACCCGGAGGGCCTGGTTCTTCTGGTGGTCCCCCCCGGCACCGAGGGCCAGTTCGCGGAGCTGATGGGCCGCCGCGCCCATGCCGTCGAGGCCCTGGGCGATGATCTTGCTGTACGCCTGCCGCTAACCCTCAGAGGGCTGCTGGCGGCCTGCCGTCAAGCCAGCCCGGCAGATTCCGCCGGGCGAGCAGCGCTGATCGAGCTGGCCCACAGCCTGGGGGTCACGCTATCGGAGCGAGTGCTGACCCGGCTGGCCGTGGAGGGCATCCGGGAGTCGCTATCCGTGGATCGCTGCGGGCTGTATGTGCGCTGCCCCGAGACGGACGAGCTACGCGGAACCTGGGGCACCGATCTCGAAGGCCGGACCGTCGACCGCTCCGACGTGACCGTTCCCATCGGCCCGGGCGATCCCATCGACCGAGTCATGCGGGGCCAGGCCACCCACATCCACTATCGCGCCGGTGAGCCGAGCGATGCCATCGCCTGGCCCGCGGAGATCCATGCCGAGCACGAGTACGCGGGGGCGGTCATGCGGGTGGGCCGCGAGATGGTGGGCATGATCACCATCGACCAGCGGATCTCGGGACGGCCCATCACGTCTCAGCAGATACGGGATGTCCGGCTGATCGGCGAGCTGGTCGGCATGGCGCTGGTCAATGCCCGATCGTACGCCCAAGCGACGCGATCCACGACCGCCCTGAAGCGCCAGATCGAGCAGATGCGTGCTGTGGAGGAGGCGCTCCAGCGTAGCGAGGAGCGGCTCCGCGCGGTTTTCGAGTCGGCGTCCGACCTGATCATCATCAAGGACACGGAGCTGCGGTACGTTCACCTGAATCCCGCCGCAGAGCGGTTCTTGGGCACGAGGAGCTCGGAGCTGGCAGGGAGGCGGGCCGAGGCCTGGACCTCATCCCGGATGGCCGAGCAGATCGAAGCCGTTCAGCGGCGAGTGGTGGAGACGAGCGATCCCCAGGATACGGTCATGCCCGTGCTGGATCACACCGGCCGCACGGCCCACCTACATATGGTGTGCGTGCCCCTGCGCGACGCCGATGGCCGCCTGACGGGGCTGTGCGAGATCGCCCGCGACATCACGCCGGCCATCGAATCGGCGCGCCGCATCGAGCAGCAGCACCAGCAGCAGACCGCACTATTCGACCTGTTCCAGGAGCTGACCCAGACTCTCTCGCCCACCGAGGTCGTGCGGCGAGCGGTCGAGGGCACTCGCCGGGCTCTGGGGTTCGACCGGGCCAGCATCTTCCTCTATGACGCCCAGAGCAGCACGCTACATGGCACGTGGGGAACGGACCGGCAGGGGCGCACTATCGACGAGACCGCCCTGTCCTGGGAGGTGGGCCCTGGTCATCCCGAGCGTGCCCTGATCGACGGCGACCTTCCCTACCGGTACCTGGATGATGCCGTCGACCCCACCAGCACCCTGAACGCCGATAACATGGCCGGAGTCCGGGAGCTAGCGGCGGTCGCGATCCGCACGGGCGAGGCGTGCCAAGGCGTGATGTACGTGGACAACGGCATCAGCGGGCGGCACTTCGGGCCCGAGGACCTGGATCCGCTGCTTCTGTTCGCCCAGCTGCTTTCTCTGGCCCTGGCCAACGCGCGCTCCTTCGCCGATGCTCATACCGTGGCCCAAGCGCTGGAGCAAGAGCTGGTCGAGCGGCGGCGGGCGGAGCAGGCCATCGAAGCCGCCAAGCGCCAATGGGAGCGCACCTTCGACGCCGTGCCGGACCTGGTCGTGTTGGTCGACGAGGCGGGCCTCATCGTGCGGGCCAACCGCGCACTCCTGGACAGAGCCCCGGCCAAAGGCGACGAGCTCCTCGGCCGCCCCTTCGAGGAGCTGTTCCCGCGGTCAACCACTTACCGGCCCGAGTTCCTCAATGCCTGGGGGCTCCGCGACGCCGATGAGGGCACCCTGGAAGTGCACACTGGTGTCGTCGAGGGGACCTTCTCCCATACCGTAGCGCCCTTGGCCCTGGAGGAGGACGGCCCCGGGGGGACCGTGCATGTGTTCCACGACCTGACCGACGTGATGCACCTGCAAGACCAGCTCCGCCACATCCAGAAGATGGAGGCGGTGGCGCGCATCGCTGGCGGGGTCGCCCACGACTTCAACAATCTGCTCACGGGCATCCTGGGCTACGCCAGTCTCCTCAAGCTCGAGGCCAGTGAGGGCGATTCCGTGCACACCGCCGCCGACGTGATCGAGCGGGCCGCCGAGAGTGGGGCCGAGCTATCCCGGCAACTCCTGACCTTCGCTAGGGGCGGCAAGCAGCGCGACGAGGTCTTCGATGTCACCGAGCTCGTCGACAGTGCCGTCTCTCTTCTGGCGCGCACCGTGGACCGGCGCGTGAGCATACGGGCCGACCACCGCCTGGCCGCCGCCCATCTGCGCGGCGACCCGGGCCAGATCGAGCAGATCGTCATGAACCTGGCGATCAATGCCGCCGATGCCATGCCCGAGGGCGGCGAGGTCCTGATATCGACCCACCGAGCCACCATATCCACCGCTGAGTCTATCGAGCGACCGGGCCTCATGGCGGGTCACTGGATCTGCATCAGCGTGCGCGACACCGGCGTGGGGATCTCCCAGGAGGTCGCCGACCGCATCTTCGAGCC
>WJIW01000147.1 GCA_014730065.1 Armatimonadia bacterium
CGGTAGCATGGGCGCGGGCAAGGGTCTCGGGGCTCTGCTTGAGGCTTCGGGCGCCGATGAGCCTTCACTCCGGGCCGCCGCGGTGAACGCCTTGGGTCGACTGGGTGAGGGTGAGGCATCGGCCGCGGCCATCACCGCCCGGCTCCGCGATCCCGACCAGGCCGTTCGCGCCGCGGCTCAGAGCGCGGCGTGTCGCCTGGCCATCACTCTCGCTCATTCGGGCCATGAGGGCATGGCCGAGTCCCTGCTGACCCGCGCCGTCGCCGCTGCCGAGGCACGTGGCCAGCGGGTCAGCGCGCTGGTGGTCGCCACCAGCATCGGTTGTGCCGAGAGCTCCGGGCCCTACCGCGCCGCCCGGGCCGTGGATCCGGGGGCCGTGGATGAATCCCGCCGGGTCGCCGAAACGTACTCCGGGGAGGGACACTGAGCCGTTGAGCCAACCCAACATTCTCTTCATCACCAGCGATCAGCAGCATTTCAGCACCCTGGGGAGCGTGAACCCCAAGATACAGACTCCAGCCCTGGACCGGCTGGCAAGCGAGGGCACCCGGTACGACCGGGCCTACTGCGCCAACCCGGTCTGCTCGCCGTCGCGCTCCACGATGATCACCGGGCTGTACCCCGCCTGGCATCATTGCTGGACCATCGGCGTCAAGCTGCCCGAGGACGTGCCCACCGTTGGCGAGATCTTCCAGGATAAGGGCTACTTCACGACTCTGATCGGCAAGGCCCACTTCCAGCCACTGGCCAGCCAGCCCGGAAGCGAATCGCTGGAGTGCCAGCCCACCCTCAGGGACCTGGACTTCTGGCGAGGCTTCCATGGGCCGTGGTACGGCTTCGAGCATGTCGAGGTGGGACGGATGCACGCCGACGAGAGCCACGCCGGCCAGCACTACGCCATCTGGATGGAGGACAAGGGGCTGGACAACTGGCGCGACTACTTCGTCTCCTGGCCTCCCGATCCCGATGCGCCCAAGCGCCGTCACTCGTGGGACCTGCCCGAGGAGCTCCACTACACCCACTGGATCACCGAGCGCACCATCGCCAACATGGAGGAGAGCGTGGCCTCGGGCAAGCCCTTCGTGGCGTGGGCGAGCTACCTGGACCCCCACCCGCCGTACCTGGTTCCCGAGCCGTGGGCGTCGATGTACGATCCCGCGGACATGGACCCCGGCATACTGGATCCGGCGGAGATGGACAAGCTGCCCGAGCACTTCCGGCTCACCCAGGAGGAGAAGCCCGACTACTCCTGGTGGCAGGAGACCCACGGCAGCCACGGGTTCCACAGCCACCTGCACAGTGACGAGGCGCTTCGCAAGGACATGGCCGTGTACTACGGGATGGTCAGCCTGATGGACCAGGGCATCGGCCGGCTGCTGGATGCACTGGACCGGTTGGGAGTGGCCGACAACACCCTCGTCGTCTTCACCACCGATCACGGCCACTTCCTCGGTCACCACGGCCTCATCGCCAAGGGCGCCTTCCATTTCGAGGACATGGTCCGCATCCCCATGATCGTGCGGTGTCCGGGCCAGGGCGATCCAGGTGGGGCCTCCGATGCTCTCCAGTCCCAGGTGGACTTCGCGCCGAGCTTCCTCAGCTACGCCGGTATCGAGGTGCCGGGGCTCATGCAGGGCGTGGATCAGATGCCCGTATGGCGTGGCGGCGCGGAATCGGCTAGGAACCATATCGTGGTCGAGAACCGGCATCAGCCGACTCGCATCCATCTGCGGACCCTGGTGAATGATCGCTACAAGATCACCGTGTACCGGGGTAAGGAGTACGGCGAGCTGTTCGATCTTGCCGAGGACCCCGAGGAGCGCCACAATCTGTGGGACGATCCGGCCCACGAGGGCCTGAAGCTGTCGCTCATGCACCGGTTCCTCCAGGCCGAGATGGAGCGGGAGCCGACACGGATGCCGCGTATCGCCGGCGCCTGACCGGCCCGAGCAGGAAGGACGCGAAGTCATGGACCCCACACCCTCCACGCCCGGCCGCAAGCGCGGGGTGAGCCCGGTGCTCATCGGTGGCGCCATCGGCATCGCCGTGGGCTGGATTCTTCTGGCCGTGGTTATGATCGTGCTCATCGGCCGGGTGAATGCGGAGAAGCGCCCCGGCCCGGTCCCCCGGCTCACTCGAGCGGCCCCGTCGGTCAACCCCGACCTGTACATCGAGAAGCCAGCGCGGCCGGCCTCGGAAGAGGTGTTCGGGGAGGACCAGGTCCCGCCGCGGCCCGAGGTGCCGCCGGCGCCGCTGACCGAGGCGGACGAGGGTATCGACAGGGAGGCACTGGGCGCGAGTCTTGATCAGGTGCAGCAGACCAGCGGCGGCCGGATGAGCGTGAGCTACATCGGGCCCGACCAGAAGAGGGGCTTCGCCTATCAAGGGGACCGGCCAGCTCCAGCGGGTGAGCTGATGAAGCTCTGCTTGCTGGTATCGGCCTTGAAGCGGGTGGACCAGGGCGAGTGGGATCCCGACGCGCCCCTCCCCGGGACGGGCATGGCTCTCCGTGATGCGCTCCCGGCGATGATGTCCGGCAGTGATCCCGTGGTGGCCAACGCCATCATCGATGAAGTGGGGATCGAGGCACTGAACGGCGAGATCCACGGATACATGGCGCTTTCGCAGAGTACTCAGCTCCAGCGACGATTGCTGGACATGAGCGCTCGGGCCCAAGGTCTGGAGAACACGACGACCACGAACGACATGGCCCAGCTCCTGTTCAGCTTGACTCGGGGCGAGCTACTCGGCGGCGTGTCCACTGAGATGGCCCTGGAGACCCTCGCGAGCCCTCAGCCCCAGGGCAAGATCCCTCGCGGCGTTCCGTCTTTGGCTGGCGTCGCCGTGGGCAACCGACCCGCGGAGCTTCCTGACCTGGAGGCCGACGCGGCCGTCATCTGGTACCCCGATCATCGATGGTCCGTGCTCGTGGTTTCGGTTAGCGGACACGATGAGCCCATGGCGGCTCGGCGCGCGGTAACCGATGCTACGGCGATCATCTGGGCGGCGACGAACTAGCCGGAGGGCGCCGTCCTGCGCTTCGGCATGGCAGGAGTCACGGCGCCCGTGCGCGTAGTGTCCCGCATGCTCACCTATCCATATGTGCTACCGGCCCTAGCGGTCGTTCTGTGTCTTGGAACGGCCGCCCCCAGCCGTGCCGACGCTGCCCAGGAGGCACCGGCCGTGATCCCCGTCGAGCACCTCGAGCTGCATGATGTCGAGATCACCGTCGACCCGCGGTCGGGGTGCCTGCTCTCCGTCTCTCACCCCGGGCCGGGGGAGTTTCTCTCCGCGGGACCGGGGGACGCGGGCCTCGTCGACCTGGCCTATCCCATCGACGACTTCTGGCCACTGCGCCGCGGTGCCAGCCATGCCACCGATGTGCGGATCGAGCGCGAGGCAGGCCGGGTGACGCTGCACTGGCCGGATCTCGCCCCCAGCCGGGATCAGTTCGACCTGGAAGGCACTGTCGCGGCGACCGTGGTACTCACTGAGGCCGACGATGGCCGCTCGATCCTGATGCGCTGTACCATCGAGAACGACTCTCCTCTACCCGTCCCCCAGGTTCTGTTCCCCGATCTGCGGGGCCTGACCCCCACTGGCGGTGAGGATCACACGCGGCTGCGTACCGGGGGCTTCACCACCACCCCCTTTACCGCACTCCAGCCGCGCCTGGATGCGACCTGGTATCCCCACCCCACCCACGACCGGGCCCAGTATGAAATGGGCTCCCTGCCTCGCCCCATGGTCCATCGATGGATCGATTTCGGCAGCGTTGAGGGTGGCTTCAGCCTGTTCCCGCGGACCTGGTACGATGATCCCCCGACCGCGCTGCGGGTGGAGCGCACGGAGCTGGATCCCGGCGTACGGTTGGCTCACATCCACCGGGTCACCATCGATCCGGGCGAGGAATGGACCAGCCCCGATTTCCTACTCACGCCCCACGAAGGCGGCTGGGCGAAGGGGATTGGGCCGTACCGTGAGTGGGTCCATGCCCACTCCGACCGGCGCAAGCCCATGCCCCGACACGTCCGCGAGGGCCTGGGCTACCGAACGGTGTGGATCTGCCGGGGCTTCCCCAATGATCCCGAGGAGGATGTGGCCTTCCGTTTCGAGGACCTGCCCCGGGTCGCCGAGGAGGCCGCCGCGCACGGCCTCCATGAGCTGGTGGTGTGGTTCTGGAGCGAGCCCTTCCAGCTCCCCATCCCCGAGCCTTACGAGCACCTGGGCACTCAGCAAGAGCTGGCCGACGCCGTGGAGGCCTGCGACGCCCTGGGCGTCAATGTATCCATGTTCATCTCGGTACTAAGCCTGGCCGATCCCACGGCCACACGACTGGGCTATGCCGTCTCCCCCACGGGCTGGACTTACCATCCGGAGTTCATCCCCAGGGGCAATCCGCCCTACGCCACCGGCAGGGCAACGGCCGGCTCGCGGCCCAATGATGAGCAGTGGGCTCGGGAGGTGGTGGAGTCGTGTGAGCACATTATCGAGCGCTACTCCCCCTCCATCTGCTGGGATCAGGTCATCAGCCCGCCATTGCCGGGTCACCTCTACGGTGTCTTCGACCAGATCATCGATGCCGCCCTGGAAGCCGATCCCCGGGCGACCTTCTCGGGTGAGAGCTACGGCACCATCGAGAAGGACGCCGAGTACCTGGACTACACCTGGAACTGGCAGGACTACCGCGACCTGAGGGCCTTCACCGCAGCCTTCGACGCGCCCCGCATCAACTGCAACATCAACCGGCTGCCTATGGTCGCGAAGTACGCCTTCGCCGACAACCTCTACCTGAACGTCATGCCCTCCCGCCCCGACGACGCCAATGCCACGGCGTACATCGAGCGGTACCCCGAGATCAGCGAGGCCCTCAAGCAGTGCGCCGCCCTCAGGCGGCAGTTCCTCGAGTACTTCGTGGAGGGCGAGCTGATCGGCGAGTGCCTTCTCGCCAGGCCCGCCATCGGACTCCACATCAGCGCGTACGTCATCGGCGACGAGCGCGCCCTGGCCATCTGCCTGAACCCCGGCGCCGACAGCCCCACTCGGATCCCCTTCGATCCGGGTCAGTGGCTGAGCGCGCCGGGCGGCTATCAGGTCATCACTTACGACGGCGCCGGACAGGAGATCGCGCGCCGGATCTACCCGCCCGGCGAGGTGGAGCTGAGCCATGACCACCTGCCCGGCGGCGGCTTCCTGATGTACGAGTTCCTGGCCCGAGACGAGGAGGGTGCTCGATGAACAGACGTGACGCCATCAAGGCCGGAGCGGCCGCGGGAGCGGGGCTGCTCATGGGTCAGGCGGGCGCTTGGCCCGAGCGCGAGGGGAGTGGGCTCAAGACTCCCAACCTGCTCTTCGTTTTCAGCGACCAGCATTCGTGGGACATGCTCGGCTGCTACGGGAACGACCAGATCATCAGCCCCAACCTGGACCGCTTCGCCTCCCAGGGCACCCGGTTCGAGCACTGCATCAGCTCCTCGCCGGTATGCACGCCGTACCGGTCCATGCTCGTAACCGGGCAGCATCCCCTGTACAACGGCTGCTTCACCAATGATGTGCAGCTTCGGACCGACCTGCAGCCCGGTTTCGGCGAGATCCTCCGGGCGGCGGGCTACCGCACCGGCTGGGTCGGGAAGTGGCACCTACTCGGCGGGCACCGCAACCGGCCCATCCCGCCCGGTCCCCACCGCCACGGCTTCGACGACACCTTCCTGAGCAACAACTGCCATGTGGACTACCGGCCCGGCAACTGCTACTACTGGACCGAAGAGGGCGAGAAGGTGTTCTTCGACGAGTGGGAGGTCTTCGGCCAGACCCGCCAGGCCCTCAGGTTTCTCGATGAGGCCGACGGCGACCAGCCCTTCGCGCTGTTCGTCTCCTGGCATCCACCCCACGATTGGGGCAAGTTCGCCGACGGGACCTGGCGATACGACACCATTCCCGAGCTCATGGGGCTCTACGACCCGGACCGCATCCGCCTCCGGCCGAACCACAGCCACGAGGACTACGACGTACGCAGCTACCATGGCCACATGGCCATGATCTCGGGCGTGGATCAAGCCTTCGGCTGGCTCATGGAGAAGCTCCGCCAGAAGGGCCTGGATCGCGATACCCTGGTGGTGTTCACCTCAGACCATGGCGACATGCTCGGCTCCCATGGGCGGCCCTTCCCCAAGACCGCGCCCGAGGATGAGTCCGTCCGGGTGCCGCTGATGATGCGGCTGCCGGGTACCGTGCCCGAGGACCATGTGAGTGATCTGATGGTGGGCACCCTCGACCTGATGCCCACCGTCCTCGGCCTGATGGGGCTTCCTGTGCCCGACTACTGCCACGGATCGGCCCTGGATCCGGAGGTGCGGACGGGGAGCGACGGGGCGGCGGAATCGGTGCCCCTGTTCCTCTTCCCCGGTAACTGGCGCGGGGTCTACACCCGAGACGTCACCTACGCCGTTGATTGCCCGCAGGCTCCCAGACCCCAGTTCCGGGTGCTCTACCAGAAATCGCGGGACCCGCGACAGTTGATCAACCTGTTCGAGGAGGAGAGCCACGCGCCGCTGCGGCAGGAGATGCACCGGCTCACGCTGGAATGGATGGACCGGTACGGCGATCCCTTCGTCGACGTCCGCACCTTGATGGATCGATGCGTGAAGGGCAGCCGCCTGGACATCCGCGAGCCGGAGTCCACGGGCGAGACGCTGGGCCGTCCCATCGATCTCATCCAAGACGTGAAGCTATGATCGATCCAGACCAACTGAGTGAGGTGGATCCACATGCCCGATATCCCCGAGTTCATGACCGGAGTCGTGCTGCCGGGGGATAGCACGGTGGAGTTCAGGGAGGTGGCGGTGCCCGAGCCCGGTCACGGCCAGGTGCTGATCGAGATGAAGGCCTCCTCGATCTGTGGCAGCGACATCCGCGCCATCTACCGGGAGCATCTCGGCACGGGGCCCGAGGGCTACCAGGACGTCATCGCGGGGCATGAGCCCTGCGGCCGGGTCGCGCGGGTGGGGCCGGGGTGCAAGGAGTTCCAGGTAGGCGACCGGGCCGTGATCTACCACATCTCCGGCTGCGGAGTGTGTGATGAGTGCAAGCATGGCTACATGATCAGTTGCCGGAGCGAGCACAGGGCCGCCTACGGGTGGCAGCGCGATGGCGGCCACGCGCCCTACATGCTCGCCGAGGAGAACACCCTCGTGCGGCTGCCCGACTCCGTCACCTACGTCGATGGCGCGCTATGCGCCTGCGGCTATGGTACCGCCTACGAGGCACTCCGGCGAATGGACGTGAGTGGTGGGGACCGGCTGCTGATCACTGGGCTCGGGCCCGTTGGCCTCGCCGCCGCTCAGCTCGGGAGGGCTTTGGGGGTGACCGAGATCATCGGCACCGACGTCGCCGAGGCCCGCCTGAAGCTCGCTTCGGACCTGGGCCTGGTGGACCATCCCCTGCGCGCGGAAGGTGACCCGCTGGATGAGATCATGAGGCTGACCGGCGGCTGGGGCTGTGAGGTCAGCATCGATTGCTCGGGCGCCGCCTCGGCCCGGCTGCTCGCCCTCCAGGGAACGCGCGACTGGGGCCGGTGCGCTTATGTGGGTGAAGGTGGGGACGTGACCTTCGAGGTCTCCAAGTATCTCATCCACAAGCAGATCACGCTGTATGGCTCATGGGTGACCTCGCTGAAGCACCTGGAAGAGCTGGTCGAGCGCCTGGACCGCTGGGGCATCCATCCGGACGTTACGTGCACCGAGCGGCTACCGATCAACGACGCCTCCCAGGCGTACGAGGTCGCGGCCGAGGGCCAGACGGGCAAGGTGGCGATCGTGTTCGAGTAGGGTCGGCATGCACTGGGTAGGGC
>WJIW01000148.1 GCA_014730065.1 Armatimonadia bacterium
CGATAGCCCCGAGAACTTCCTGGCCTACGAGGGCTTCGACCAGACGCCACCCACCCACCGCTACGAGCCACACCTGGGAGACTGGCGCGAGGGCGATCCGACCTGGCAGGGCGGCAAGGGCCGCGGCATCATCGGCGCACTGAACTACCTCGCCGCCCAGGGCATGAACTCCGTGTACATGCTTACCATGAACGTGCAGGGAGACGGCAAGGACGTCTGGCCGTGGATCTCCGAGACGGACCGCTTCCGGTTCGATTGCAGCAAGCTCGACCAGTGGAACATCGTCTTCGATCACATGGATGACCTGGGCTTGATGATGCACTTCGTCACCCAGGAGACGGAGAATGACCAGCTCCTCGATGGCGGCGAGCTGGGGCCCGAGCGGACCCTCTACTACCGCGAGTTGATCGCGCGCTTCGCTCACCACCTGGCGGTCACGTGGAACCTGGGTGAGGAGAACACGAACACCCACGAGCAGCGGCTGGCCTTCGCTCGGTTCTTCGAGGAGTGGGATTGCTACGAGCACACTACGGTCGTGCATACCTACCCTGGCGCGTACGACGAGGTGTACCGGCCGCTACTGGGCGTCGCCGCCTTCGATGGGCCGTCCCTCCAGATGGGCGACATGACCCAGACCCATGCCGAGACGGTGAAGTGGGTCGAGCTATCGGCCCGTGTCGGCAGGCATTGGGTGGTGTGCCTCGATGAGATCGGCCCCGCCAGCACGGGTGTGATGCCCGACGCCGACGACCCGACCCACGACCAGGTTCGCAAGCACGCCCTCTGGGGGAACCTCATGGGTGGCGGCCACGGCGTGGAGTGGTACATGGGCTACGAGTACGCCCACAACGACCTCAATGCCGAGGACTGGCGCTCCCGGCATGAGATGTGGCGACAGACGAAGGTGGCCCTCGACATCTTCCGTGCGCTGCCCCTCGGCGGCATGGAGCCCGCCGACTGGGTCACGCCGACCGAGGGCGCCTGGTGCCTGGCGAACATCGGCGAGGTGTACCTCCTCTATCTCCCCGACGGCGGCGAGGCGGCCCTTGATCTCGGCGGTCTCGAGTACGAGTACTCCGTAGAGTGGATCGACCCGATGAGTGGCGAGCGGCACGGTGGAGAGATCACGTCCGTGGTAGGTCCTGGCGTCGTGGACCTGGGCTCACCCCCCGAGCGGCCCGGCGACGATTGGGCCGTGCTGGTCAGCATGACCGAGCTGGTACCCGTGGCTCAATATATGTTCGTCCTCGACGTCCCGACTCTCGATGAGGCAGCCGTCTATCCGAAGGCGCCCCGCATCAGCACCACTCATGTGCCGGGCGCTCGGGTCAAGATCGCCGCACCGCTCCCTCGGCCCGGCTACCACTTCACCGGCTGGAGCGATGAGGGCGCGACGGTGGAAGATCCCTCATCGGAGGTCACCTTCGCCACCCTCACGAGCGACTGGCTGGAGTTCGTCCCCACCTACGAGGAGGGCGAGCCTATCTACCGGGCTTCCGTGGTAGGGCTGGAGCTGCTCGACGCCGCCACGGGTGACGTACTCGCTCAGCTTGGTGACGGCTTCGATCTGAACCTGAGCGACTACCCCGGCCGCGACCTCGCCGTCGTCGCCGTAACGGACCCGGAGACCGTGGGCAGTGTGCGGTTCATCGTGAATGGCGAGACAGTGCAGACCGAGAGCCAGCCGCCGTACTCCCTCACCGGTGACCAAGGCGGCGCCCACAACCCGTGGACGCCCGAGCCCGGCGACTACCGGATCGAAGCAGTTCCCTTCCGGGAGAGCGGCGGCCACGGGCGTCGGGGCCAGCCGCTAGCGGTCGAGGTGCGCGTCCTAGAGTAGCTACCGCGCTAGCCCCATGGTCCAGGCACGGGCCGCGTGAGCGGGGCGAGCACCGATGGTCGAGACGGCCCTGAAGCTGGCGCCCAGAGTGGACCCCATGGTGGAGCAAGTCGCCTTGCCATCATCTCTCCCAGGGTATATGTTATCGGCATATATGCGATGGGCAGTTAGGCCCATACAGAGAACAGGACGTGAGGTATGTTGCGTGTCGCGGTAGCGTGTGATGGCGACCAGGTCAGCCCCCACTTCGGGCGGTGCGAGAAGTTCGTGGTCGCTGAGATCGACAACGGCAGTCCCAGCATCGTGGAGAGCATGAAGACTCCGCCCCACGAGCCCGGCCAGCTTCCCAAGATGATCGCCGACCTTCAGGTCTCGTGCGTCATCGCGGGCGGAGCGGGGCCCCGGGCGGTGAACCTCCTCGGCAGCCACGGGATCCAGCTCATCGGCGGAGTCACCGGCTCCGTTCAGGATGCTCTTCAGGCCCTCGCCGCGGGCGAGCTGGAGGCCGGGGAAAGCACGTGTGACCACTGATGGGGTGACGTGGTGGCCGGCTATCGGCTGACGGTCCTTCAGGAGAACTCAGCGGCCCGACCGGGCATGCGGGCCGCCCACGGGCTCGCAGTCCTCGTCGAGACACCCGATCGGAGGGTTCTCTTCGATACCGGCCCCGACGAGGCCACCGTGGCGAACGCATGGCGACTCGGGACCCGTCTCCTGGGCCTGGATGCCGTCGTGCTCAGCCACGGCCACTGGGACCATGTAGGTGGATTGGCCGCGGTTCTGGACATCACCGGCCCGCTCCCCGTCTATGCTCACCCCCGGCTGCTCGAACCGGCCTACTCCATGGACGAGGCCGGGCCCCGGCACATCGGGGTGTCCAAGACCGCGGCCGAATACGAGGCCCTCGGCGCCCGGTGGCGGCTCATCGACGAGCCCACACGCATCGGGGATCACCTACTCACCACCGGCCCAATGACCATGCCCAGCCCTCCACCTCCGGGCCAGCAGCGCTTCGCCCGCAAGCGCGAAGGTGAGCTCGTGGCGGACACTTTCGAGGACGAGCAGGGGCTAGTCGTGACCATCGATGGCCATGTCTGCGTCCTCTCGGGCTGTGCCCATGTCGGTCCCATGGCGCTGGTACGCACCGCCGGCAGACCGACCGCCCTCCTCGGCGGCCTGCACCTAGGCGCCTGGTGCGATGGCGCGATGTTGGCACTCGCCGGCGAGCTGCGTGACGCCGGTGTCCGCCAGCTCATGCCCTGCCACTGCACCGGTGAGCGCGGCGTCGAGCTACTCGCCAG
>WJIW01000149.1 GCA_014730065.1 Armatimonadia bacterium
GCCGATGAGGACGCCCAGGCCCACGAAGCCTTCATCTGCCAGCGCGACCTGGAGCGGCTGATGGGATCGGAGACGCCCATCAACAGCGCGTGGTCGATGCACACCTGGCCGGGACTCGTGGACTGCCGGATCCTGCCCGGACCCGAGTGCGGCGCGGTCCTGGGCACATGGCCCGATCTGAGCCGCATCATCCAGGACTTGGAGGGTGGCGAGCTGTTCGACCCCATCCAGCTCGGCGGAACCAGCTTGGAGGGCTCATGGGGCAGCGGGCCTCATGTGCAGTGGGGCATCACGACGGTCCTCTGCGAGGGCGCCGGCGACATCGACACCAAGGCCGAGAACCTCCGCTCCGGCGCCACTCTCATGGAGGCCATTGGCCGGTACTACGAGGGCCTCAGGCGGTAGCGCACGTCGGGACCTGGGGGGGAGTGGTCGGGCGGGGACGCCCTCGCCACCCAAGGGGAGCCGAGGGCCGGGGTGAGGGCAGGCTCAGCCTCTATAGAAGCGCCGCGGACAGGGCGGCCAGCTCCGAGCGCTCGCTCTTCTCAAGCTGCACCATACCAAACAGGGGCCGGCCCTTGAAGGCGTTGATGGCGTGCATGATCCCGCAGCTCTCGCGGCTCAGGTACGGCGTGTCGATCTGGCTGGGGTCGGCCAGGAGGATGATCTTGGAGCCCTCCCCTGCCCTCGTCATGGCCGTCTTGATCTCCTTGGGCGTGAGGTTCTGGGCCTCATCCAGCATGATCCAGGTACTGGGGATCGAGCTGCCTCGCATGTAGGTCATGGCCTCCAGGTGGATCACGCCCTGATCCAGCAGCCGATCGGCGTAGCCGTACCCACCGATGTAGTTCAGGCTGTGGATGTACGGGCCCATCCACGGCTCGAGCTTCTCGCCCTTGTCGCCCGGTAGGTAGCCCAGGTCCTTACCCCCTACGGGCACGATGGGCTTGATGCAGATCATCTGGTCGTACAGGGCGCCGGACTTGACCGTCTGCTGTAGTCCCGCGGCGACGGAGAGTAGCGTCTTTCCCACGCCGGCTCCGCCGATGAGTGCCACAAGCTGGATCTCGGGGTCGAGCAGTAGGTCCAGGGCCATGCACTGCATCGCATTGCGGCCCCTGATCCCACAGACGTCCTGACTCCCGCCCGCCAGCACGAGCCGCTCGCCCCGACGCCGGCAGATGCGACTGCTCTTGCGGTCGGCGGTGCGGAGGATCAGGAACTCATTCTCCTCCATGCCCTCTAGGTCGGGGGTCAGCATCGCGAAGCCCTGCTCCGAAAGGTCCGCCAGGGCTTCTGGGGTGACCACCAGGGGCTCGGCGACATGGCCCGTATACTCGGCGCTCTCGGGCACCGTGCCCCGCTCGTAGATCTCCGCGGGAATACCCAGGCAGGCGGCCTTCACACGCATGCCCGTATCGTTGCTCACCAGCGCGATCTTCTGGTAGAGGCGACCGTTCCGGTCTATGAACTCCCTGGCTAGCTCCAGGATCAGATCATCTCGGCCCTCGTGGTTCTCGGCGATGCGCCGGAATATCTCCGAGTTGGCCCCCAGAATGCTCAGAGTCCCGCCGCTGGAGAGCTTCCGGCTGGCCAGAGACGGGTTCGTCTGCCGCAGGTCCTCCAGGAACCGGATGGCATCCCTGGCCGAGCGGCCGCGCCCGTTCTTGCCCTTGCGGAGGCCATCGAGCTCGTAGACGGTGACATAGGGGATGAAGAGGTCGTTATCCTGGAAGTTGAGGAAGCACTCGGGGTCGTGGATGATGGTGCTGGTGTCCAGAATGTAGGCCTTGCGACGGGGCTTGTGACCATTGGACCCAGGCTTCGCGTGGAAGCCGAAGAATGCCATGAAGCGTCTCCTCGACGGCCCCGCTCGGCCGAGCCCAGCCGCACTCGGGCCCATGCGGCCAAGGCGGGGCGACACTAAGCGTTACCGTGTAGCTGCTTACGAGTGACCGGCGACATCGTCCTTCCGGGGTCGCGCTCTTTTTGCCCTCACACCCACGTCGCGCAGGGCTCGCGGGTATGGCGTGGAAACACCCTCGTATGAGCAGACAAGACCCCTCCTCCTGGGACGAGAACTACACCAGCGGCGATTTCCGAGAGAAGTGGCACCGAGAGCACCCCTCTCGGGAGCTGGTGACCCTGGTGGCCGCGGCGATGGTCCCCTCCGGTGCCCAGGTGCTGGACATCGGCTGCGGTGCCGGCACCGAGACCATATACCTCGCGATTCACGGCTATCGAGCCATCGGCGTGGACTTCAGCCCGGAGGCTATCAAGGTGGCGCGGCAGCGGGCCCAGGAGGCCGACGTGACCGTCGACTGGCGCGTCGGCGATGCCCTCGATCTGCCCATCGAGGACGGCGCCATCGACTTCGCCTTCGACCGGGGCTGCTTCCACCACGTGCCCGAGGAAGACCGGCCAAGGTACGCCGAGCAGGTCGCTCGGGTGCTGCGCCCCGGTGGCCGGCTGTTCCTCAGGGGATTCGACCCCGCCGGCGACCCCGAGAGCCCTTTCGTCCCCGTCACCGAGGGGGCCATCGACCGGGCCTTCAGTCGCGAGCGGTTCGCGCGGGGGCCTGTCGAGGTGTTCGAGCCAGCAGACGAAGAGGACCCGCGCATCTTCATGGGAGTGTTCCTGACGCGCCTCTAGCGAGGCCCGCGCGACCATCGCACGACCAAGCCATACAGGGAGGCGACATCGAGCATGAGAGCAGGCATTACTGGACTAGTCACGCCCCGCGAATGGAGCTTCGCGGAGACGTTGCAGAAGATCAAGGGCTACGGGTACGACGCCTTCGAGCCCATCATCACCGACGAGGGCGAGATCACCGTCAACACGCCCGAGCCGGACCTCCAGGCCATGGCCAAGATGGCCGAGGAGATGGGTATCGAGCTGGCATCCACCTGCCCGGCTCTGGAGCGATTCGCCATGAACCTCCTCTCCGACGATGAGGCCGTGCGTGCGGAGAGTGTGGAGATGACTCGGCGGCTCCTCAAGACGTCCTCGGGTCTGGGCTGCGACGCCATGCTCCATACCCTTTGCATGCCTCTCCCCGCCGACCTCTACTACGATGTGGCCTACCTGCAGGGCGTGAAGTCGCTCCGGGAGCTGGCGCCGTACTGCGAGGAGATCGGCTGCCGTATCGCCGTGGAGTACGTGTGGAACCACTTCCTGAACGGCCCGCTGGAGATGCGGAACTTCCTCGATGAGGTCGGCAGCAGCCAAGTCGGCTTCTACTTCGACCCGGGCAATATGCGGGTCCACAGCCACAGCCATCACTGGGTTCGCATCTGCGGGAAGCACGTCCTCAAAGTCCACATGAAGGACTTCAAGCACGTGGACTGGGAGGCGACGTCCTTCCCGGGCCTACTGGAGGGCGATGTGGACTTCGACGCCGTGATGGCCGAGCTGCGGGCCGTGGGCTTCGACGGCGCCCTCGTCTCGGAGGTCGATCCCGCCATTCAGCCCTACGAGAAGACCGCGGAGATCATCAAAGAGATCGCGGGGATCTAGGGCCCCATGCGGCCCCAAGAAGACTCGATGGAGGTACCGACACCATGGCCAAGATCGCACTGATCGGCGCGGGAAGCATCGTCTTCACCAAGACACTCATGAACGACCTGCTCAGCACGCCCGCCTTGGCGGGCAGCCACTACTGCCTGATGAGCCGGACCATGCCCAAGCTCGAGCGCATGGAGGCCTACCTGAACCGGGTGATCCAGGCCAATGATGCCGAGGCCACGGTCTCCAAGACCCTGGACCTGGAGGAGGCCTGCACCGACGCCGACTACGTGATCGTGATGATCCAAGTGGGCGGAATGGAAGCCTTCGGGGTCGACTACGAGATCCCCCTCAAGCATGGGGTGGACCAGTGCATTGGCGATACACTGGGCCCGGGCGGCATCTTCCGCGCGCTCCGGACCATTCCGCCTGTGGTGGAGATCGCCAAGACAATGGAGCGGGTCGCGCCCCACGGGAAGCTGCTGAACTACGCCAACCCCATGGCCGCGGTGTGCTGGGGGATCGGGCGGGAGTCGGATGTGGAGTTCGTGGGCCTATGTCACGGCGTCCAGACAACGAC
>WJIW01000150.1 GCA_014730065.1 Armatimonadia bacterium
CATGTACACGGCGTTGTACCCGGTTTCATGGTTAAAGGCCGAGTTGGGATTGCCGGTGACTTCCGGTGGTCCGTCCCATCCGAAGATGCCCGTCTCGCCGTAGAGAAGGCGCTCGGAGGGCCGGCTGACGTTCTCGTCCGGAGGCTTGAGAGCCGGGCCGGTATCGACGAAGTCGGCGTCGGTGCCGTTGTTGTAGATCCAGTTCGGGAACCAGTGGTAGCTGGTCCAGCCTTGGGCGGGCCCGAGGTTGGTCACGTTCCCATCGGGGTCGGAGGGGCAGACCCAGAGCTGTTCGTTCTTGATGTAGGGGTTGAGTGCGGCATACATCCCGATGTACCAGCGGTTGCCGTAGTAAGCCATGTCCCACCATGGGGCGGCGGGATAGATCACGATCCCGTTGCCGCCGTACTTGTTGACCTCCCAGTTGTTGTGCCAGCCACAGGTTCGGCCGTCGTGGTCCTGCATGTAAGAGGATTGGGCGATAGCGATCTGCCTGGTGTTGGAGAGACAGGAAGTCATGCGAGCCTTGGCCCGCGCCTTGGCGAATACGGGGAAGAGAATGGCCGCCAAGATAGCGATAATTGCGATGACGACGAGCAGCTCGATCAGGGTGAATCCGCGCCTTGAAGCCATGCAATCCCAACTCCTTCCAGGTGGGTATGAACCCATCAGAGCGGACCGCAGACATCTGTGTATAGCGCGCACCATGCCTGCCGTCCTCTTGACAGGTGTTACCCCGTTCGCTACGCGCGCGAGACCGACCTGCTGCAAATACGGTTCTGCGCGCCCGAGTATGCTAGAATCTTTAGTAACCATGAGATTCGGCATCATTCTGGCGGCCTTCGTTCTCTGCGCGGCCCATGGGGTGCGCGCTCAGGCCCTCGATGCCGGGCCGCCGCCCCTCCGAGCCGTACCATCCTTCGGCTCGCTCCGGGTCTCCGAGCCTCCCCTGGTCCTCGGTGCCCAGGGCCAGGCGGCCTTGGCCGAACGGCTACGCCGAGTGCGGCTCGGCGACGGCCGGCGAACCGTGGCCCTGGGGCGCCAAGCGAGCACCAGCGTCCTCTGGCAGGGGACCGGCTCCTACGGCGACACCCTCTACGGACTCAGCACCGACGACAACGACATGGCCATCGGAGCCTCGCCCCTCGTGAGTGGGCTGGCCGCAACGGGCTACGCGGCGGGCTTCCGGTACGGGCGGGGGGATTGGGAGCTTCGCGGAGACCTGCGGACCGGCAGCGGCCATCTGGCCGGACTCCGCACTCAGGTGCAGGGAATCTCGGCGGCCCTGGACCTATCAAGCAGCGTTACCCTGCGGCTCGAGTACACCACCCGGGCCTTCGACCTCGGGCCCAACTCCGCCCGGGACAGCCGGGTCGGCGGCGGGTTGGAGTTCGGGTTCTAGACACCCTCACACCGTCTTGGCCCGGGTTCCGAGGGCTTCGTCCATGGCCGCGCCCAGCTCCGCCAGGTTGAAGGGCTTGGCGAGGAAGGCGTCGATACCGTACTCGCGGTAGGTCTGGGAGTTCACCTTGGAGCTGTAGCCCGTGCACAGAACGACGGGAATGTGGGGCCACCGTTGCCGGACCGCCTCGATCATCTCCAGGCCCGTCCCGCCAGGCATGGTCTGGTCGGTCAGCAGGCCGGTGAACTCATCGGCACGCTCCCTGAGTATCTCCAGCCCGGCATCCATGCTGCCCGCTCCCTCGGCCTCGTATCCCAGGGCCCGGAGCATCTGGCAGGCGGCGTCTCGGAGGACGGCCTCATCCTCCACCACCAGCACGCGCTCCAGGCCTCGCTCCCCGAGAGCGGCGGGGGTCGGTGGCTCTCCGAGGGCAGGCGCATCCGCCTCCACGCCCGGTAGCAGCACCTCGAATCGGGTACCTTCGGCTGGGGCGCTGGCCAGACGTATGCCTCCCCGGTACGAGCGCACGATGCCGTGGACCGTGGAGAGGCCCAGGCCCGTGCCCTCGCCGGGGGCTTTGGTGGTGAAGAAGGGATCGAACACCCGGGCCTGGGTCGCCTCGTCCATGCCCGTGCCGGTGTCGCTCACGGTGATGCGGACGAAACGGCCGCGGCCGTCGGCCCCCATCTGCCTTGCCTGGGCTTCGGTCAGGTCCACCGAGTCGATGGCCACCGACAGCACGCCGCCGGATTCGCGCATGGCGTGGATGGCGTTGGTGCAGAGGTTCATGATGACCTGATGGATGAGGGTGGGGTCGGCCATCACCGCGGGACAGCGCGGATCGATAGACGGCTGCAGCTCGATGGTGGCCGGCATGGACGAACCCAGGAACTTCAGGGTCTCCTTAGCGATGGGCTCGATGCGGCAGGGAGCCACCTGGCCCTCTCGCCGCCGGCTGAAGGTCAGGATCTGCTCGACCAGGCCCTTGGCCCGGCTGCTCGCCTCCAGCACGGCCTCGAGCTTGGACCGGATGGAGGAATCGGGAGGTGACTCCATCAGGCTTAGCTCGCTGTAGCCCGTGATGGCGGCGAGGATGTTGTTGAAGTCGTGAGCGATGCCCCCTGCCAGAACCCCGAGGCTCTCCAGGTGCTGGGCCCGGCGAAGCTGCTCCTCCAGGCGGGCCCGGTCTCGGCTGGCCTGGACCTGCTGGGTCCGGTCGTGGGCCACCTCGACCACGCCCACTGGCTCGTCACCGTCATCGAAGACGGGGTAGGCCCGCGCCTCCCACTCGGAGCCATCGGAACTCCTGCGCTCGGCGGTGACGGGCTCGGCGGACACGAGCGCGGCATCGATGTGGCAATCCTCACACAGGCGGTCCTCGTCATCGAGGGTGGCGCACCTACGGCCGATCAGCTCGCCGGGGCTCACGCCGTGGCGCAGCTCCGCCGCCCGGTTCGCCCACCGGATGGCTCGCTCTTCATCGTAGTACGTCACCGCCTCGGAGATGCTGTCCAGGATGACGGCCTTCTCGCGCTCGGCATCGCGTAGGGCTCGCTCGGCCCGGAACCTAGCGGCGGACATGTCGTTGGCCCACTCGGCGAGCTGCCTCAGCTCCGAGTGGCGCATCTTCGATGTGGGGATCTCCGGGGCGCCCTCTCGGGCGCGCTCGAAGAAGGTCCGGAACTCGATCAGGTTCGAGCCTACGCGCCGGCTCATCGTCCAGGCTACCAGGGCGGTGAGGGTGAGCACGGCGAGCATCAGGCCCACCGCCCAACGGATCTTGGCCCACAGTCGATCCCATAGCGCCGCAGCCTGAGCGTCGGCCTGAGCTTCGATGTCGGGCACCAGGGCCCCGGCTCCCACGTACCACCCCCAATCTTCCACCGGCAGGACGTAGCTGATCTTGCGCTCGGTGGGGGCGTTTCTTGCCTCCCGTGGGATGTAGTACGTCAGGAAACCCCCGCCCTGTCGCGCTGTGCGGATCAGCTCCTGGACCACCTTCAGGCCCGTGGCGTCCGTTGCGTCCCACATGTTCTCGCCCTGGCCCGGTCCGGAGAGGCTGTGGCCCTGGTACGTGCCCGCGAAGACGTAGCCCCCTTCGCCGAACCGGATCTCTCGGATCGCATCGAGGGCCGCCGCGCGGCACCGCTCGCCGATGTCTCTCTCATCCATACTCAGGCCAAACACCAGATCCAGTGGCTCGAACGTACGGGTAACCACCACCCGGGCGCCCTCGCCGGCTTCCTCATCGACCTTCCCGCGGGCCATGATCACCCGGCATCCGTCGATGCCCTCGAGCCGCTGCCGGATTGCCTCCTCGACCCGCGCCGCCGCACCCGGCTCGGAGGTCTCTGAGTACTCGGCCCGTGCCGCCTCCAGGGCGTCATCGGCGGCGCCTTCCATCTGGGCCAGGAGCTGGTCGTGAGTGCTCGCTCGTGCGCCCTCGATGATCGCCAGAGCGCCCTCGGTCTGGCCGCGCAGGAGGTCGCGCTGGGCCTGGATGGCATGGGCGTGGGTCGCGGCAACGCTCGCTTGGTGGTCGTGAAGCTCGCCGTAGATGCCCACGCTGACGTAGATGGCCGCATACAGCACCACCAGCAAGGTGGTGGCGCGGAACATGGACTGAGCGACGCTGGGTACCCATCCCATGGAGCAGGGATCCTCGTTACGCAGACTCGTCCTCCCCAGGCAGAGGATACCTCGTAGGCCCGCGGATCCACCCAGGTTGTTGGTCGGTCTGCGTCTCGGCTCCCGATGGCGAATCGCCCAGATAAGAAGCCGGGGCCTACCCGTCGTCTCGGGGCGCCGCGGCGACGGCATGGAGCAGACCCTCGCCGTCCACAGGTCCGAGGACCCTGGCGACCCACTGCCAGGCTTCGTCCAAGGGCATGGGCCTCGGGGCCGCACCGACCCCGGTGGCGACCTCCTCCACCTGCTGGAGCGTCTCCTCCGGCATCCGCCGCAACTTGGCTGATGACCGGAGAGAGCCCACCGCGGCCAGAGCCAGCACCGCCCCGTCCACCGAGGGCAGCCCATGGGCGCCCGCCAGCCACTCGCCCACGAGCAGGATGCCGGCGACTTGCAGGCGCTCTCCCGCGGCCAGCGATTCCCAGGCCGGGCCCATCTGCCGGCTGGCACCCTTCCAGCAGTCGTCGGCCATCTCGGGTGGGGCGTAGTAGCGGGCCGTTCGGGCGATGAACCGGGCCGCCACCTCCGGCTTGGCCGCATCCTCCAGCCGCGCCATCGCTGTCGCGGCCATGGTGGTGGCGTACTCCTCGCGGGACGCGAAGCCCACCACCGACCACTTGTCGCGGGCGGCGGAGGCGGGGATCTCCTGCTCGGGGGGCGCGACCAGCGATGGCGGCCCCGGCACATCCTCCGAGGAGCCCTCGACGGCCTTGATGCGCGTGTCCAGATGCATCAGGTAAGCCTCGGGCGCGCCCAGCCGCTCGGCCCGGCGCAGGGCGTCGCGCAGGTGCTGCTCGGCCTCCGCCGCGTCGCCCAGGGCCAGGGCGCAAGTCGCGGCAAGCTCCGCCGCGTCCACAAGGCGCGGGAAGGCCAGGGCGGGCTGCGCCAGCCTCAGCGCCTCGGCCGGATCGCCGGAGACGTAGGCCGTCACCGCGCTCTGGAAGTCCAGCTCCGGGCTGAGTGGATCTGCTCTACGGGCCTCCTCCAGCTCCGCCCGGGCGGCCTCCATGGCTCCGGCGGCCCGGAGAGCGATGGCCAGCGACCGGCAGGCGTCGGGATGCCGGTGCCCGGGCTCGCGCTCCGCCGGAAGCCTGGGGCGGGCTCCGTCGGCGATCAGGCGGACCAGTCGCGCCACCTTGGGGCCCGACCACTCGTCGTCGACCCCCAGCCGTGCCAGCTCCTCCACCGCGGCGCTCCCTTCGCCACGCCGCGCCAGTGCCTCGGCCAGCCAGAACCGGGCCTCGGAGTGCTTCTCGTCCCGATCGATGGCCTCGCGCAGGGCCGCCTCGGCCCGCTCCAGCAGCTCGGGCCGGTCCTCCTCCTCGGCCAGGTCCAGGAGCGCCGACCCGTAGGCGAAGTGAGTGAAAGCCGCGCCGTTCCGAGCCAGGGTGGCCTGGCGGGCCAGCTCGACGGCCTCCTCGTACATGTCCAGGTTCCGCAGCGCCTCGGACTTCAGCGCGAGCATCGTCGCATCACCGGGCACCCCTCGCAGGGCCTCATCGCAGAGCCGCACCGCCTCCTCGTCGTCCCCGTCCTCGCCCCGGTCGAGCAGGTACCGAATCTCTTCCTCCATGGGTCATGCTCCCCTCGCGCAAGCCGTGGCATTATGGACGACATGCCCGGCACTGAACACCCATGGACTGCATCCCCATCGGATTGGGTATCCTCTATGGGACGAGCTACCACAGTGCTTGCCCGACCTCGGAAGGGACCCCACCCATGCAACGGTCCACACTGTCACTGATCCTCGTCGCCGGACTGGTCGCTACCGCCCATGCGCACATGCCCGACCAGCCCCTGGGTGATCCCGTGGTATGGGTCAACTTCGAGACCGACGGCACCAGCACCCATCCCCTCGCCGGTGACTGGGAGGAAGCCGAGGGACTCACCACCGCTCCCGTTCACCTGGGTACCGAGGGCGCGCCCCAGGGCGAGCTGTTCGGCCGCCTCGCCGCTCGATCCGAGGGCGCGGATCGGGCTCGCTATGTCATCGATACCGTGATGCGGCCCGGGGTCTTCCTGAACCTCAGCGCCCAATTGCGGGCGCCCGCGCGACCCGCGGGCGTAACCACCGAGCTGGCCGTCATCGTCTCCGATGGCCGCCGGCCAGCCTTCCCCGTGGCCGAGATCGTCCGCCAGATCCCACCGGGGGAGGAGTGGCACCGGGTCGAGATCGACCTGGACCCCGTGCGCATGGCGGGGCCCTACTACTACGTGTCCGCGCTGGAGCTCCGGGCTGGGGGCCTCTCGTCGGGCCAGTCCGTCGCCATGGACCTGGATGATCTGCTCTTCTCGGGCGATGTGGACCTGTACTTCGAGGGCTACCTGCCCCGAATGGCCGATGAGGGGGCCGCCGCCATCCGAGCCGACCTGATCGAGGTCAGGACGGCCCTGGACGAGCTGCCCACGCGGATGGCCGCGGCCCACGCGCCCGATCCCGCCGTCGCCGACGCCCTGGACGAGGCCGCTCGATGGTATGCCGATACCCACGCTCGGCTTGAGACTTGGCTGTCCGAGCTGCCGGGCAAGCCCATCCCCACGGCCGCCGAAGCCCGGCGCGCGGCCGTTGACTCGCGGGTCATGAGATCGGTGTTGCATCAGGCGTCCGCAGCGGGATCCCTCGACCTGGGCGGTCGTGTGGCCGTCTGGCAGTCGCCGCCGGACTCCCTTCGGTTCGCCCTCCCCTGGGACGGGGCCGTGCTGGGCACGCTGGTGGACCAGGCCTCCCTGCGAGGGGCGCCGGGCGAGCCCATCATCTGTGCGATCACCGTGCGCCCACGCCACGATGCCTCGGGGCTGGTGTTGAGACCGGGTCCCCTCACCACCGCGACCGGGGCCGTGATCGCGCCCACCGCGTGGGATGTTCATCATCTGCTCTGGTGGTGGCAGTCGCCCACGGGCATCGTGGGCGGCGAGCTCG
>WJIW01000151.1 GCA_014730065.1 Armatimonadia bacterium
CTACATGGGCGATGGCCGGTTCATACATGCCAGCGGCTCCGGCGGCGCCGTGCGGATCGACGACCTCTTCGACGCGCGCTGGCAGAGGATCTACGCGGGGGCTAGACGCTGAATGAGCACCAACCTGGAGCGGTTCATCGATTGCATGGAGTACGGCAGCACCCTCCCTAGGCCCAATCACGAGCTGGGGGTCTGGCCCCAGACCGTTGAGCGCTGGAGGCAAGAGGCGCCCGAGGCGGTCGAGGATTTCACTTGGAGCTGGTTCTGGGGCGAGGACGGTCTCGGTCTGGACCGGCGGGCGTACATCCCCATCAACTACAGCATGATCCCACCCTACGAGCCCGAGCTCCTCGAGGAGACGGAGCGGTACGAGGTGCGCCGCAACCATCTGGGCGTGGTCACCAGGGCCCTGAAGGAGGGCTCCATCGGCGGCGGCCGCATGTCCATGGACCAGTACCTGTCCTTCCCGGTGGAGAAGCCCGAGGATTTCGAAGAGGTGAAGTCCAGGCTCAGGCCCGCGCTGCCCGAGCGATACCCGCCGGATCTGGACGAGCAGATCGCCGCTTGGCGCCAGCGCGACTACCCCCTGGTCCTGGGCCAGAACTGCGCCGCCAACGGGTTCTACTGGCGCGCTCGGGAGCTTATGGGCACCGAGGCCCTGTCCTTCGCGTGGTACGACTACCCCGGCCTCATGCACGACATGATGGAGACCTACGCCGAGCTGATCATCGAGACGAGCCGGCCCGTGCTGGAGCGCATCGACGTGGAGTACTTCACCCTGAACGAGGACCTATCCATGAAGGGCGGCCCGCTGCTCAGCCCCGAGACCTTCCGGGAGTTCATCTTCCCCCACCTCAGGCGCATGGTCGAGGTGTTCAAGGGCCTGGGGGTGCGGTACTTCGCCGTCGACACCGATGGCGATCCCACTGTTCTGATCCCCATGTACATGGAAGCGGGCGTGGATGCCATCTGGCCCATCGAGCGGGCGTCGGAGATCAGCCCCCAGGAGTGGCGGAAGCGGTTCGGGAGGGAATTGAGGCTCTGGGGCGGGGTGGACAAGCGCGTCCTGCCGCGGGGCCGAGAGGCGATCAAGGCCCACCTCCGGGAGTTCATCCCCCTGATCGAGGAGGGCGGGTTCATCCCCACGGTGGACCACACGGTGCCGCCCGACGTCTCTTGGGATAACTTCCGTCACTACATGGACGCCAAGCGCGCGCTGCTGGCCGGCGACTTCGCCGAGCTGGAGTGAGGCCGGCGACTACCCTCTCTCCTCATCGATCACCCGGCGAGCCACTTCGACGGCGCGCCGGGCGTTCCCGAGGTCGCCGTGCACTGTGTACACGTCCCTAACGATGATCTCGAGGGGGACCCCATCGGCTGCCCTCAGGGTGTCGCGGATGTGGCTCGCCCATCGGGCCTCGTTCAGCTCCGCATCGACGCTGAGGAAGTTGGGGTCGGGCTTTCGGGAGTAGACCATGCCCGTGCCGCGGAGCGCGTTGGCCATGAATGTCTCATCACACCATTTCGAGATGGACACCTTCCGGAGATTGGGGAGGTCCCTCAGGTCGTCCCAGAAGGGATGCACCGGCTCGCAGCATCCGTAGTAGACCAGGCCCAGGGGCTCGCAGACATCGCGGTAGTATGGGTAACAGAACTCGTGGAACAACTCCGGCGATACGCCGACCGTCTCCTGGCTGTTGGCCGATCCCCACATGTCGGCCGACTCGATGGGCTCCGGCGGCCTGCCCGGCCTCGGGAGCTCGTCGGTGAAGTTGAAGCTGGATCCGAAGCTGACGTCGTTCCCGTTGTTTGGGATCAGCAGCCCCTCGGACTCCATCCATGCCCCAACGGCGAGGGCGTTGTCACGCAAGTAGGCCATGAGCTGGTGCAGCTCGTCGGGACAATCGTACATGGCCATGAAGTACGCCTCCATGCCCATCAGCTCAACCACGGCGTGGGTCAGCATGCGGTTGCCCGGCATTCCGCTGACCAGACGCACGGGCAGTATGTCGCCGAGAAGATCGTCCAGCAGGTCGCGGAAGGCGTGGGTACCCTCCCGGTCAACGGCGCAGGTGACGGGCTTCAGCTTCTTGAGGTCGCTTCTCAGATCTTTGATGGGATGATCCCATCGATAACCCGTGGCCACGCCCTGGCTGTCTTCAACGGTAGTGCGGTCCACCCGCAGGCCGCCGTAAGGCTCCATTCGCAGGTGCCAGCCCACCTGAAAGTGGTCGGGCATCACATGGTCGTCGCCGATTAGCTCATGCTGCCTGATGTTGCGGACGAGCTGATGCTCGATGCCGCGAGCCAGGCCCGGGGAGCAGAGGAGCGTTCCCGCTGGCATGAAGTCGCGGTTGAATGTCCACGCCTCGATGATGACGGGCGGCCGGGCCGAGGGCGAGCCGGCGTTGACTCCGCGCCACATGGACTCTCGCTCGGCCATTACCGGTAGTGCGGCGTACTCGGCCTGGCGGTTGGCCAGGTCGCGCAGGTACGATCGGTCGTCGGGTGTGATGTCTTCGATCATTGCGGGCCTCCCGCCCGGTGCCAGACCTGACTCGGTTGTTCCGCGGGGCGAGCGCGACTCCTTGCGAGCCGGCCAGGGACGGCGGGGTGGCGCACCGAACACCCTCTCCGGTGGGATCATCTGGCTGACCGGGAGAGATGCATGAAGTACACCGTCCACTTCGTCCCCCACACGCACTACGATGCCGAGGTATTCATGACCGAAGCCCAGACCCTGGAGCTGGGCTACTCGATCCTGCTCGGAGCGATGCGGGAGCTGGAGATCAACCCCGACTACAGGTTCGCCTTGGACCAGACCTGCTACATCGCTCCGTTCCTCAAGAACTACCCGGAGGAGCGTGAGCGGCTGGAGCGGTTCATCGCGGAGGGGCGGCTCGAGATCACCTGCGGAATGCACGTCATGCCTGACGTGAACATTCCCTGCGGCGAGTCCTTCATCCGCCAGGTGATGGAGGGTAAGTCCTGGTGCAGGCGTGAGCTGGGCGTCGAGATCGGCACGGGCTGGCTCCTGGATACCTTCGGTCAGCACGCCCAGATTCCGCAGTTGATGCGCGGATGCGGGTTCGATGTGAACGTGTTCCAGCGGCTGGGTACCTACGATGGGCCCACCGAGCACTACTGGCGGGGTCTGGATGGAACGAAGCTCTTCTGCCACCGCATGCGCGGCAGCTACGCTCTGCTGTACCCCTTGCCGGGTACGCTTCCGGAGTTCAAGCGCTTCGTCGACCAGCGGCTGGACATCCTCCGGCCTCACGCCCTCACGCCCCACCTTCTGGCCATCAGCGGCGCAGATCTGACCCACGTGCAGCCTCACGTGGCGGCCATGTTCGAGGCGTACCACAAGGAGTTCGACGACGTGGAGTTCCGGTTCTCCACGCCCCGGGAGTACTTCGATACGATCCGTGATCTGGCGGAGTTCCCCGAGGTAACGGGCGAGCGGAACCCCGTGTTCCAGGGGACATACAGCGCCCGGATCAAGATCAAGCAGACCAATCGCCATCTGGAGTGTCAGCTCCTGGATGCCGAGGCGGCCCAGGCCATGGGCTCCCTCGCCGGAGCCGACGCGCCCGAGGAGGGTGTCGATGACGCCTGGCGGGGGGTGCTCTTCAACCAGTTCCATGACATCATCTGCGGCTGCCAGACCGACGCCGTCTACGAGCACGTCATGGAGCGGTACACCATCGCCGAGGCGCGGACGGGGGACGTTCGAGAGCCTGCCCTGAAGGCCTTGGCCGATCAGGTCGACACCTCGGGCGAGGGCGTGCCCATAGTGGTGCTGAACCCGCTGAGTTGGGAGCGCACGGATGTAGTGGAGTGTTGGGTCGGGTTCGTGGACGACTCCATACATGAGCTGGAGGTGCGCAGCTCCAGCGACGAGCTGGCTCCCTGTGATCTGCTCGCAGTGGAGCGGCATCCCACGGGCGGGATCAAGCGGGCCCGCATTCTATTCATCGCCACGGACGTGCCCTCCATGGGCTACGAGGTGTACCGGGTGCTGCCGGCGTCGGGCGAGGCGTTGGAGACACCCCTCGATACGAACCAGCCGCCCTTCTTCCACGCCGACATGCACACCGACATCATGGAGAGCGACCTATACCGGCTCGAGATCGACGCCTGGAATGGCGCGATCCGTAGCCTGATCCACAAGCCCACCATGTGGGATGCGGTGGATCCCGAGCGGCCGTACGCAGGCACCATCGCCAAGGAGCGGGATTTCGGGAACTTCTGGGAGTACAACGGACACTGCAAGGGCGATGCCTTCCTACCCATGAACCGTAGCCATCCACTGCCGACGCCCGGCGAGGAGAGGGCGGACTTCAGTCATCTGTACGGCGGCGACGGCCGGGTCACCAAGGGCCAGGCCCGGGTGGAGTACAACGTCGGCTTCGCTTTCGGCACGGGTTACTTCGCGACCCGGGTGCGGCTGTACCCGGGTATCGAGCGCGTGGACATCCACACCACACTCATCAACGGCGACAAGCGGGTGAGGTACCGCGCGGCATTTCCCACGAGCCTGAGACAAGGCGCGATCACCCACGAGATCCCCTTCGGAGCCGTCGAGCGGCCCGAGGGCGAGTTCCCCGCCCAGAGCTGGATGGACGTCTCCGACGGCACCCGCGGCCTGGCCATTCTGAACCGGGGCCTGCCGGGGAACAACGTGGAGCAGGGCGTGGCCATGCTGTCCCTGCTGAAGTGCACCGCCCTGGACGAGGGGTACGGCGAGGTGGGCGGCTACACCCGGGACAAGAAGACGAGCGACGGCTACGAGCTTGGCGTGCGGCACGAGTTCGACTACGCCCTGGTGCCCCATGGAGGGACGTGGCGGGAGGCCGACCTGGTACGGCGGGGTCAGGAGCTGAACCGCCCACTGATCCCCGTTAAGACCGCACCTTCGGCGGGGAGGCTGCCGGCAAGGCATAGCTTCGTTCAGGTCGCGCATCCCTCCGTGGCTGCGTCCGCTCTGCGCCGGGACGGTGAGCGGCTGGTTCTGAGGGTCTACGAGACCCAGGGCAGGGAGGCCCGGGGCGTTACGGTTACCGTCACCGCGGACCTGGCGTCGGCGTGGGTGGCGGACCTGCTCGGCAATACACAGGATGGGCTGGCCGTGGCAAGCGACGGCCGCAGCATCGATCTAGACTTGCAACCATTCCAGATCGTGACTGTCGTACTGGAGTGTGCGCCCAGCTCCTAGGGCGCCCTCGAAAGGGAGGCCGTCGATGACTCTCGCCTTGCTGCTACTCATCGCCCAACCCGTCGGGGCAGCCGACCTCGGCCAGGCGACGAACCTGTTGGTGGAAGCCGAGGTCTCGGGGAATCTACACACCTACGGCGACGACACCCGAGGGCACCCCGATGCCATGATCTGGGACCCGACGGGCGACGGACGGTTCGTGCGCGACAGCCAGTGGCACGAGTACGGGGTCGCCTTCGGTGCCGACCTGGGAATCGTGCCGGAGGATGATCCCGCGTGGTGGATGGCCGAGTGGGATCAGGCCGTGGCGGCCAACTATATCGCGCTCTCGGGAACCTACCCCAACCAGCCCCAGGAGGGTACGGGCTGGAAGATCGAGGCACGAGTGGACGGCCAGTGGCAGGTGCTCGATGAGGGCGTAGGTGGCTGGTACGACCGCGGCCAGTACGTGTGGGGTGGGAGAGGCCACGACCCCATGGCCATGGAGGCCCTTCGGGTGAGCGTATTCAGCCCGGGCGCCGATGCGCCGCTCACCAGCATTCACTTCCGCGGTGAGGACCGCTTCTCATGGGTTGTCGCTTACCTGCCGCCGATCAGTGCCGGCATCGCGGCGCCGCGGCAGCTCCCGCGGGCCACGCGCCCCGTGTCCTTCCGGGCGACCGCGGTGGAGGGGGAGGTCGAGGGGTTCGAGTGGGAGTTCGGCGACGGCTCCACGGCGGAGGGACGGCGCGTCGAGCACGCCTACGCCGAACCGGGCACGTACGAGGTGATCCTCACGTACCGGGGCGGGGAGCACGAAGCAAAGGCAAGGCGAGTGTTGACGGTGGCCGACCCCGTCGAGGTCGGATTCCGGCCCCTGGACGGCCCGGTCATGGTCGGTGAGCCCGTGGAGCTGGCGTTGGTCGTCAGCCTCGGCGACCCCGTCCGCTACGTGTGGACGGTCGACGGCGCCGAGGAGGAGGGGGGCTCAGGGCGCGAGGTGAGGTTCGGTGAGCCGGGCGTCCGTAGAGTGGTTGTCGAGGCGGAGGAGGGGCCTTACTCCGATTCGGCGGAGCTGCTGGTCCGAGTCCACAACGCCGGCACCCTGGGTACACCTCAGGTGCTCCTGGATACGGACCAGAAGAACGAGCAGGACGACCAGCACTACCTCGGCTACGGGCTCTTCAGCGAGCTGGACATCCTGGGCGTGAACAGTGTTCACCACGGCGGCGGCCAGGAGCCGATGAACTACGAGGAGATCCTGCATATCATCGACCTCAGCCGCAGGAGCGGCTTGCCCGAGGAGCGGGTGCCGCTAGTTCTCCGGGGAGCCGATGCGCCGCTTCGGGTGCCCGTGACTCTCGACTGGCGGGATACCGAGCCCATCGCGACCGAGGCGAGTGAGGCGATCCTCGCCGCGGCCCGGGGCGCCGATCCGGGCAACCCGATATGGGTGGTACCCGTGGGCCCGGGGACCAACGTGGCCTCAGCGATCCTCATGGCGCGGCGCGAAGGCCTGGACCTGAAGGAGCGCCTGCGGGTCATGTGGCTCGGGGGCAGCAACACCGATGTGATCCACGAGTTCAACGGCGGGAACGACCCGTGGTCCGTCTACGTGCTGGCCCAGAGTGGGATCGAGCTATGGATCGTGCCCGCGCCCGTCGGGGCCAGGGTCGCCATCGACGTGACCACTGAGGCCGATCTCTATCCCGACAATCCCCTGGGCGACTACCTCGAGGAGATCGTGCCCCGGCACAACAAGCCCCTGTTCGATCCGTCCTGTCTCTCGGCTATCATCAGCCTGGACCAGGGCCTGGGCTGGATCCGCGAGATCGAGAACGTCGAGGTCGCGGGTCCGAGGGAGGGCTACACCTGGTCGTCCAGTGAGGCCGATGACGCCGTCCGTGTCATACGGGAGATCGACCAGGAGGCCATGAAGCGGGACCTGTTCGACACATTAAGGGGCGATCCGCGGGTGCTCACCGGGCCCGCGGAGCCGACTGGCGAAGGCGCATTGGCGCTGCTGTTAGGGGGAGCACATGCCGGGTAGACATGAGGCAGCCATGACACGCAGGGACTTCGTCGGGAGGCTCGGGGCGGGCGTACTTGCACTCGGCGCTGCCGGCTCCGTGGCTCGAGGCCAGGGCTCGCCCAAGGTGGGCATCGCCCAGTCGGAGCATGTCTTGGTCGATGGCGCGGTGCGGCCTTACACCGTGGGCGAGATGATCGACCGAGCCGTCATGTTCGTGACCGGCGCTGCCTCCGCCGACGCGGCATGGTCGGGCCTGTTCTCTGCCGATGAGGTGGTGGGCATCAAGCCCAACGGGCTCGGGGGGTACGGGTGCTCCACCGACCCCGCGGTGATCACCCACTGCATCCAGCGGCTGCATGGCGTGGGCGTTCGGCCCGAGAGCATCCTGCTGTGGGAGGATCGGCCGAACAACCTCGACGCGTGCAGTCTGTCCGTCGACGAGCCACTGCTGGGCGCGCGATCGCACCTGATCCAGTCGGACCTCACCGAGCCCATCACCCATGGTAGCCTGACCGACCGCTTCTTCAGGCCCCTTGTGAATGATGTGGACGCGGTTCTCAACCTCCCCATCCTGAAGGCCCACCCCATCTGCGGGGTAACGCTGGCGATGAAGAACCACTATGGGTCGCTAGCCGACCCCAGCGCTCAGCATTTCGACCGCTGCAACACACCCATGGTGGACCTGGCGGACATGCCCTTCATCCGCGACAAGACGCGGCTGGTGGTGTGTGACGGCACCCGGGCCCGGATCCAGGGGCAGGCCTACGGGGAGCCCGAGTACTACCCCAATGTGGTCATGGCCGCGACGGACCCGGTGGCCCATGACACGGTGGGCTATCATATCATCGAGGACGAGCGAGAGCGGCGCGGTATCGCGCCCCTAAAGGGCTCGGACCTGGAGCCGCGGTACATCGCCATGGCCGCCGAGCGCGGGCTGGGCGTGGCCGATCTGGAGTCCATCGACTACGAAGTCATCGACCTGGCCTGACCACGGAAGGGACGCCCCATGCAGGATCCACTCGCTCTCGATCCCATCGCCGCCTACGACTTCAGGGAGGGCCAAGGCGACACTATCGCGAGCCTGGCCCCCGATGAGGACGACTCGCTCACCCTCACCCTCGGCGATGCCATCGACCGAGAAGCCCAGCCGCCTCGCCAGGGCATTCTGGGGCCCGTATCGCCGCCCGGTCAGGGTGGCGCACGATGGGCGGAGGAGGGGCTGGTGATCGAAGGGGCGCGGGTGGCGGCCAAGACCTACGGGCCGGCGGCATGGCTCACCGATACCCTCGTCGATGCCGGCGCGCTTAGCGTGGAGTTCGTCGGCGGGCCGGGCGACACGGAGCAGAACGGCCCGGCCCGCATGGTGTCACTATCTGTCGATCCGTACCATCGTAACCTGACCCTGGGCCAGGAGGCTGACCGCTACGTCCTCCGGCTACGCACCACCGATACCGACGCGAACGGCACGCCCAACATCGAGACGCCCCCGGGGACGGTTCGGCCGGAGCTCCAGCACGTGATGGCCACCTACGATGGCGGCGTGGCGCGGGTGTACGTCGACGGCGAGCTGGCGGTCGAGGAGGATCGAGGCGGCAGCCTGGAGAGCTGGGATGCCGACTACCCCCTGGTCATCGCCAACGAGGCGGACCTGGAGCGGCAGTGGCGGGGGACGGTGGCGCTGGCCGCCATCTACGACCGGGCCCTCACGAACGATGAGGTCACCGGCCGAGCCGACGCATGGCTCGCCTGACCGCCCAATGGGCTACCGGTCGCCCATCATCAGCTCATCCAGGGCTTCGAAGGCGTGTAGGATCTCGTCCTCGGTGTTGTAGGCATGGGGGGAGATTCGCAGGCCGCCCCCTCGCGCCGATACGGAGATGCCCCGCTCGCCCAGGGCATCGGCGATGGCCTGGTGGTCGGCGCCCCCGAGGCGGATGACCACGATCCCCGACCTCTCCTCGGGCCGATCGACGGGGGAGAGTATCTCGAAGCCCCGGTGGCGGGCCTCCTCGATCACGACCTCGGTAAGCTCGAGAAGGCGCGACGAGATCCAGTCCACGCCCCACTCGCAGAGCATCTCCACCGAGGCCGAGAGTCCGCAGGCGGGTATCGTCTGTGGCGCGCCCTCCTCGAAGCGCTGGGCGTCGGGCCGAAGGGCGAGGTCGTACTCGGTGAAGTCCATGGCCCCCCGAACGCTGAGCCAGCCCACGTGGGTCGGCTCCAAGACGTCCAACAGCTCCTTGCGGCAGTAGAGAAATCCCACGCCCTCGGGACCCAGCATCCACTTGTGGCCATCGGCCGCACCCATGTCGAAGGGGGTCTCACGTACGTCCAGGGGCATGGCGCCGGCGCCCTGGATCATATCGACCACGAAGTAGATTCCCCTGTCCCGGCAAAGCTCCCCGATGGCCCCGAGATCGGCGCGGAAGCCCGAGCCGAACTGCACGTGGCTCAGGGCGACCACCTTGGTCGTCTCGTCGATGGCTTCCCGTACGAGGTCGACGGTGATGCGGCGCCCGGCGGGCTCGCAGAGCCGGGTGGTGACGCCCTTCCGCTCCAGGGCCAGCCACGGGTAGACGTTGGCCGGGAACTCGCCACGGAAGGTCAGGATGGAATCGCCGTCACCCAAGGGGAGACCATTGGCGGCGATCAGCAGCCCGTGGGAGGTGCTTTTCACATAGCCGATCTCGTCGTGGCCCGCGCCGATCATGTCGGCGAAGAGCTGACGGCCCCTGCCCATGGTCTCCCACCAGCTCCGTAGGTTGACCGAGCCCTTCTCACACAGGTCCGTGGCCGCCTCGCCGATGGCATCCCTGCAAGGGCCGCTGAGGGGCCCCACGGCGGCGTGGTCGAGGAAGGTGCGGTGGTGGGTGATGGGCATCTTGGCGCGCGCAGCGTCCAGGTCCATGGCAGAGTCCTTCCGGTGGGCACGTCACCAAGGGGTTCGGTATCGGAGCGGCCCTCCCTGCGTGAAGACGGTAGGGATGCCCCTGGGAGTGGGGAAGGGCGCCCGAAGAGTACACATCGAAGGAGGACTTGCCATGCTGAGCATCGACCTTTCCCGGCACGTGGCCGTTGTCACGGGAGGCGCGGGACAGATCGGGCGGGACATCGTGCGCGTGCTGGCGAGGGCGGGGGCCGATGTGGCCATCGCCTATGGCCGCAGCGAGGAAGCGGCGGCGCGGCTCGCCGAGGAGGTGCGCTCGCTGGGCGTGTCGACGGTGACCGTATCGATGGACGTCACCGAAGCCGGTTCGGTGAGGCGGGCAAGGGAGTCCATCGTCGGGGCGTTGGGGGATCCGGACATCCTGGTGCTGAACGCCATGAGCCTGGTGGACTGGAAGCCGCTGCTCGAGCAGCCGCCTCAGGACTACGTGGATCAGTTCGGCACCTGCACGCTCCATACGGTACACCTCACCCAAGCCTTCGCGCCGGCCATGGTACAGAAGGGCTGGGGGCGGATCATCGGGATCAACACCGAGGCGGCGATGCAGTATTGGCGAGGCTACTCCGCCTATGGATCGGCCAAACGCGCCATGGACGGCCTGCTGCGCGTCCTGGCCGCCGAGCTGGGTCCCCACGGCATCACGGTGAACCAGGTAGCCCCTGGCTGGACGATTACCGAGGACCGGCCGTCGAAGGGGGATGAGGGCGAGGCCCGCTAC
>WJIW01000152.1 GCA_014730065.1 Armatimonadia bacterium
GGAGCTCGATGGCAACGGCCACCGGGTCGCTGCGCGTTCGGCCGAGTAACTGCGCCAGCGCCCGCTTCAGTCGCTCGATGAGTCGGGGGTCGGTGTCTCGGTCCAAAGGATGCTCACGGCTTCCTCGAGTCGATCCAGAGGCTCCAGTACGTCGGTCTCGTCTATGGCCGCCGTGAGTATGTCCCGGGCGGCGGAGAGTAGTCCGGGGTCCTCCCGGGCGCAGCGGACGCGAGTCGGCCCGCCCTGCTCGGAGAGCTGCATGAGGAACGAGCGGCCGTCGCTCTCGCGCCATTCACCGACGGCGCCCAGGGGCTCTTGGTTGCTTGCGAACAGGCAGAGCACGGGGCACGGTACCTGGTCCTCGAGGGCCAGCAGCACCTCCTCACGCACGAGCACCGCGCCAGGCTGGCTCTGCAAGTCCCTCAGGAGGCAGCTTCCGATGACATCGGTTCGCAGGTACGGATCGAGGGCCTGACCATAGAGGACCTTCTGGATCCTGGTGGGTAAGATGGGCTCGGTGTGGCGAAACTCGGTGGGTAGGCCCCGCCCGTCGGTGACCATCACGGCGCCAATATAGGCTCCGCGCGCCTCGTCGGTGGCCGTCATTAGGTAGGCGATCAACTGGTCGGCCATCTTCGCGGCCTCGGTCTCTAGACCCGGATGTCTATCAGATGGACCTCGCCGTCTCCCGAGGCCGACGTCTGCTCATCGGGGCCCGAGCCGCCCCGCCTGCCGCGTCGGCGCCGGCCTTGCCCTTGGTCGTCCTCGGTGGCGTCGTCCAGGCGCCGGTCCTCGGCCGATTCCTCGGCCTCGTACACGGCACGCTGCCGATGAGCCGTGAGACGATCCAGATGCTGCGCCATCTGCTGGTTCTGCTGGTCCGCCTGGCCCCGGTCGACGGCTTGCACCCGTTCGACCTGGGCCGTCTGCTGCAGCGTATGCTGCATGTCGACCGATCGTATCGACATAAGCCCGCACCTCCGTAGCGATCTCCGCGCCTCCGTGCGCGTAGGCTTCGATTCTGAGGTCGGCCGGGCCGACCCCTATCTTAAGGACTTCCACAGACACTAATCGGTTCCGAGCAATGCCACCCTTTCTCTCTCGAGTCTTGCTCTGAGCCTGAGCAGGGACTGGGTATGGATCTGGCAGACCCGGGACTCGGTGACCTCGAGCACCGCTCCGATCTCCTTCAGGGTCAGGCCCTCCTGATAGTAAAGGGCGATGACCATCTGCTCCCGCTCGGGTAACGAGGCGACGGCCTCGGCGAGGATCCGTGTCCGGTCCTCTAGTGCGAGTCTGCGCTCGGGTGCATGGCCCTGCTCGAGGGTGGCATCCATGGGACGGGCGCCGGCGTCGCCCTCGGCCTCCATGGCGCCCTCTAGCGAGGACACGGTGACCACCGATACCTCGGTCAGCAGCTTCTCGTACTCGGGCAGCGAGAGGTCGAGAGCGTCGGCGATCTCCTGAGCCTCGGGGGGCCGGCCCAGCTCCATCTCCAGGCCGTTGACGGTCTCCTGCACCCTGCGGGCCTTCTCGCGGATGGACCTGGGGACCCAGTCATCCTGCCGGAGGGCCTCCAGGACGGCGCCTCGGATCACAGCGATGGCGTAGGTCTCGAACTTGACCCCTCGGGAGGGATCGAAGCGGTCGACGGCCTTGATGAGTCCGATGGTGCCGTGGCTGATCAGGTCGTCCCGGTCCACATGACTGGGCAGCTCGACCATGATGCGGCCGACCACGTACCGCACGAGGTGGGCGTACTCGAGGATGGCCGCCTCCCGCTCCGGCTGGGGCATGGAGGCTCGGTAGCGCCTCAGGCCTCTCGAACTCGCCTCACTCATGGGGCACTCGGTCTCCTCTGATCCGGTGGAGCGCCCCGTGGCCGGTGATCTTCACCGGGCCGCGCAGGTACACATCCCCCGGAAGCCGTCCGCTCTAGGTGTCATCTTCGTCGGCTCTCAATTGTGTTTGCACGGCTCGGCTGATTTCCTCCGCCGAGAACTCATCGAGCTCCGAGGGCGACTCCTCCAGATCGTCCAGATCGTCGTCGCCGGCCGTCAGGTCCACCAGGCGCCCAGTCGATCCGGCCATGGAGGGTCCGCCCACAGCGACATCGGAGTCCTCCCCCTCGGCCTCATCGTCCTGGTCGTGGCCGCCCAGAGCGAGGAACACCATGTAGCCCATCACTGCCCCGAACACGGAGGCAAGGCCAGCCCACATACATGCCTGGGCCAGCATCTCCAGGAAGTCTGCGTCGGCGTCGGACATGAAGCTGATGCCCAGACTCCCCACGAAGGCGAGCAGCGCTAGTCCCCAGCCGAGTTGCATTGGGAGCTTGTGCAGCACGGGGTTACTGGCCTCCCCGCTTCTGCGCAAGGGCTCTGTCGTAGACGCTAATGTAGTCATCGGCAACAGCCGTCCATGAGAAGTCTCGGGCCATGGCGCGGCGCTGGACAGCGCGGTACGCCGTGGGATCAGCATGAAGCGCGACGGCTCGACGGACACACGAGATCAGTGACGCTTCGGTATGGGATTCTATCACGAAGCCATCTCCTCTGTCCCCCATGCAGGGCGTGACCGAATCTGCCAATCCGCCCCTAGGCCGCACGATAGGTATTGCCCCGTAGCGCATGGCGACCATATGGGTTCGGCCGCACGGCTGATGCGCGGCGGGCCGCAGGAAGAAGTGGCTGCCCGCGCAGATCCGTCGCTCGAGCCGGTCGTCCAAACCCGGAACGTACGCCACCTGGCCGGGATGCTCCGATGCCAGCCGCTCCAGCGCCCTCTCGTACTGCCGGTCGCCGCGACCGGATACGAGCAACCGCATGCCCGCACCCACCACTTGCCGAGCCGCAGAGACCACCAGACCGACTCCCGCCTGCGCCGTAAGCCGGCCCGCGAAGGCCCCTATGGGCGCCGGGTCATCAGGATCCAGGCCCGACTCCACGCACAAGCCACGCACGTTCTCCGTCCGGGGCTCCAAGTCCTCGCGGGAGAAGGGAGAGTCTAGCACGGAGTCGGTCGCCGGGTCATACAAATCCGGGTCCAGGCCGCTGAGAATACCGTACAGAACGTCGCTGCGGTCGGCCAGAACGCCGTGCATGTTCTCGCCGAACTCTTCGGTCTGGATCTCCCTGGCATAGGTGGGGCTGACGGTGGTGATGGCATCGGCCGTCACAATGCCCGCCTTGACGAAGCTCACTTGCCCATAGAACTCGAGCATGCCAGGCTCGAACATCTCCGCGGGCAGTCGAGCGAGTTCGAGGGCCCACGCTCCGAAGCAGCCCTGGTGGGCCAGGTTGTGGATGGTGAAGACCATGGCCGCACCGCGCACCATGGGGTCTCCAGCGAAATGCGCCCTCCGGAGGGCTTCGGTGAGCCCGGTCTGCCAGTCGTGGCAGTGGATGACATCGGGCCTGAACCCAGTGGATCGGCAGGCCGCCAGCGCCGCCTGGCTCAGGAAGATGAACCGCTCCGCCTCATCGTCATACCCATACAGCTCCGGACGGCCGTAGTAATGGTCGTTCCGTACGAAGCGCACATGGGGATCGGACCGCGGGGGCGTAACCTGGATCTGCCCGGCTACCTCGCGGTCACCCATCTGTACATGCACTTCACCGACCCGCCGGATGCCGGCATAGTCGGGGAGGACGCACATCACGTCCTGCCCCCGATCCCGCAGCGCTCCCGACAGGGCGCCCACCGTCTCGCCCACCCTGCCCATGGTGTAGGGGGCCAGCTCAGAGGATATGTGTAGCACCTTCATCAGATGCTCATCTCTCCCACGCGTCCCCGTGTTTAGCCCCCACCCTAACTCGCGCTGTCGGCGCTGGTGCGCGGCGCCGACAGCGGTCTTAATCCCGGGCTCGGCCCCTGGAGAAGGCCATCCGGAGGCGCTCCACCGCCGCCGCCAGTCCCTGCGCGGGACTACGGGTGCGGCTGGCCGAGAGGGACAGTGTATCGGCAATCTCCTCCAGGCTCCGCGTCGCCGGGCTACTCGGGTAGGCTACCACAAATGGCTCCCGCCTCCTCACCGAATTCACCACACGCTCGTCCCTGGGTATCCACCCCAGCGACCTGAGCCGAACGCCCAGGAACTGGTTCGAAACCAGGCTGAGTCGCTCCAGGACGGCACGGCCGTCCTCGGCGCCTCGACACATATTGGCGATCAAGCTGAGCTTGGCCTCGCTCTGTTGGGCGGCCACGATCTTGATGATGGCATAGGCGTCGGCCATCGCCGTAGGCTCGGGAGTGGTCACGATGATGACTTCCGAGGCCGTCTGGACGAAGCCCATCACGCTGTCCTGGATGCCGGCGCCCGTGTCCATGAGCAGCAGATCGCCCAGGTCCTGGAGGCCGATGAAACCGTTGAGTAGTCGGTCCAGGCCCGCCTGAGAGATATTCGCCAGCTCCCGAATGCCGCTGCCGCCCGCAACGATCCGTACCCCTTCGGGCCCCTCGAGCACGATGTCCTTGATGTCGGCCACTTCGCCACGGATCAGATGCTCCAGGGTCAGCCGCGGGCTGATCCCCATGACCATGTCGAGATTCGCCAGGCCGAGGTCCGCATCCAGCAGAATCACGCGGTTCCCTCGCTGTGATAGCAGGATACCCAGATTGGCGGCCAGATTGGTCTTGCCCACCCCACCCTTGCCGCTGGTGATGCACACGACCCGGCTGCTGCCCCCGGCGGGAGCCACGGCCGCATCGTGGCGCTTACGATATGCAAGCACCCTGAGTCCGGCGGCTTGATCGTTCATGCGTCCCCGTTTCCGCGGTATCCTTCCAGGACAAGAGAGGCCAGCCCATCGGCCTCGGCGACCTGGATGTCCTCTGGCACCTTCTGCCCATGGGTGATATAGGAGACGGGCAAACCCATCTCATGGGCCAAGGTCGCCATTCCTCCGCATTCCGATGTCTCGTCGACCTTCGTGAACACCAGACGATTTACGCCCAGTCTGCCAAACTCCCTGCCTGCCGCGGTCAGGTCCGCGGGTTTCGTGCCCGCACTGAGGACCAGATGGATCTCGTCGGGCTCGATCGCCTCCATGAGCCGCTGGAGCTCCTCGATGCGGTCCTCGGCGTTGTGGCTACGTCCCGCCGTGTCCACGAGAACCAGGTCCCGGGATGACAGTACCGACAGCTTCCCCCGGGCCTCCTCGGGCGAGCTCGCGACCTCGATGGGCAGAGCCATGATCTCGGCGAAAGTACGGAGCTGCTCCACGGCGGCCACGCGGTACGTGTCCACGGTAAGCAGCCCAACCTTTTTGTCGGCGATGAGGGCGTACTGGGCCGCGAGCTTAGCGATGGTGGTCGTCTTGCCTACGCCCGTAGGACCCACCATGGCCACGATCTTTCCGCCGCTCTGCTTGCCCGAGCCCAGAATGGGCCCCGACGCCCTCAGCACTTGGGCCAGCGCGGTCCGTGCCGTCGCCTGGGGCTCCAGGTCCCCGTTGGGCCCCCCGTCCCCGTCGGCGAACTCATGCAGAATCCGGGCCGCACACGCCTCGTCCACTCCGGCCCGCACCAGGGCCTTGAAGGGCTCCACGAGACCCTCCGACACGCGGCCTCGCACCAGGCTAGCCGCCTCCTGATCCCGGCTCGCGACCAGCTCGAGGGCCCTCCTCATGTCGGCCAGCGACTCCTCCATCTGCCGGAGCCTGCTGTCATCGACCAGCGGGACGTCCGCGGCCTTGCTGGGCGCCGGCTCTTCGCGGTCCAGCCGTGGCACCGAGTACGCCTTCATCCCCCGCGCCTGCGAAGCGGGATCGGCTTGGGGGCTCGAAGCGGGATCGGCTTGGGGGCTCGAAGCGGACTCATCGCCAGCACGGGCCCTCGGTCCCGACGGCGATGGGCGAGCTGGCGTGGAGGCGGCCTTGGGTGCCGCATCTCTGCTGACGGCCCCCCGTGACCGCGTGCGGCCGGTCCCACGGCTGCCGATGGGCACATCGGTGGCGGCCACGATCTCCACCGCCGCCCGGGAGAACAGTCCGAAGAGCCCGCCCTGAGTGAGCTCCTTGGTGGTGAGGATGACCGCGTCGGGCCCCAGATCCTCGCGCACCTGGGCCAGCGCCTCTTGGTACGTCTTGCCTTGGTACCGTCGCAGCTTCATTGCGGCAGGCTCACCGTCCCGAGGCGCTCAATGGTGATGTCCGGCACCAGCTCGCGCATGGCCAAGATCGTCAGGCCCTCGAATACCGATTCCGTGAGGCGCCGGAGGGGCAGGCGGATGGCATCGGCGCACACGAGCACGGGCTCGTATCCCTGAGAGGAGACGGCCTGAATGGCCTTGGCGATCTCCTGAAGCATGGCCTGTCCGAGGTCTGGATCCAAGGCCACCACAGTGCCTTCGGCGGTGCGCTGCATCGAGTCCATGATCGCCCGCTCGATGCGCGGATCTAGGGTGATGACCTTCAGCTTGCCATCCTCGGCCGCGTGCTGGGTGCAGATACGGCGACGGAGGGCGTACCGGAGCTGCTCCACCAGCTCGTCGGGATCTCTTGTCTGGGCCGCCCGGTCCGCCAGGGTCTCCAGAATGGTAACCATATCGCGGATGGACACGCGCTCGGCCAGTAGTCCCTGGAGTATCCGGTGCATCTCGGCCACCGAGAGCACGTCGGGCACCACGCCCTGCACGGCGGCGGGGTGGCTCTCGGCGACGTGATCGAGCAGGTTCTGGACTTCCTGTCGGCCCAAGATCTCGGCGGCATGCCTCTGGATGACCTCCGTCAAGTGAGTGCCGATGACACATGTGGCATCCACCACCGTGTAGCCCATGGACTCGGCTAGCTCACGCTCCGAATCGGTGATCCACAGGGCAGACAGGCCGAAGGCCGGGTCCTGAGTCTCGACGCCATGGAGCTCGGTCTGGTCCGGTGGCACCCCAATGACCATCAGCCGATCGGTGATAACCTCGCCCTGGGCCACCTGCACGCCTCTCAGGTTCACGGCATACTGGTTCGGCTCGAGCTGGAGATTGTCCCGGATACGAATCGGCGGCACCACGAGCCCCAGATCCAGGGCCGTCTGCTTTCGGATCATGGTGATTCGGTCCAGAAGGTCGCCTCCGTAATCGGGATGGGCCAGTGCCACCAGCCCATATCCGATGGACAGCTCGATCGGCTCCACTGTGAGGAGGGGATGGACGTCCTCCGGGGCTGTGGGCGCCTCGCGCTCCTCGGCCCCCTCTTCGGTCTCCTCGGGCGGTGGGGCCAAGGCGCCGCGCTCGAGCATCGTACCCACAGCCACACCCACGGCGCCGGCAATGATGACGGGCCAGACCGCGAGCACCATACCGAAAACGGCGACGGCCCCGCCGGCCACGGTGATGGCCCGCGGATACGCGGTGAGCTGGGTGTGCATCTCCCGGCCCAGATTCGCGTCGCTGGCCGCCCGGGTGACGATGACGCCGGTAGCCGTCGAGACCAGCAGGGCGGGGATCTGGGTGACCAGGCCCTCGCCAATGGTCAGCCGGGTGTAGATGTCGAAGGCCTCGCCCAGCTCCAAGCCCTTGTACACGCGCCCGATGATCAGGCCGCCGACAATGTTGACCAGTACGATGACGATGGCGGCGATGGCGTCGCCTCGGACGAACTTAGCCGAGCCGTCCATGGCTCCGTAGAAGTCGGCTTCGCGCTGGATCTCCTGCCGGCGATCCCGTGCCTGGGTCTCATCGATGATGCCGGCATTCAGGTCGGCATCGATGGCCATCTGCTTGCCGGGCATGGCATCCAAGGTGAAGCGGGCGGCCACCTCGGCCACACGCCCCGCGCCGTTGGTGATAACGACGAACTGGATGACCACCAGAATGGCGAAGATGATGATGCCCACGACTTGGTTGCCCGCGATAACCCACTGGCCGAACTGGTCGATGAGATGGCCAGCGCCGTAGGGCTCATCGCCTTGGCTCAGGATCAGCCGGGCCGCGGCCACGTTCAGCGACAGCCGGAACAGGGTGGCTACCAGGAGCAGACTGGGAAAAACCGAGAGCTGTAGCGGCCGGGTCACCTGGGTGGTGGCCACCAGGATGCCCATGGCCGCGATGATGTTCAGGCCCAGTAGAAGATCGAGTATGACGGGCGGCATGGGGACGATCAGCATGGTCACGATGACCACGAAGATCACGCCCGGCAGGAAGTCGGAGATCCGCCCGACGAACTGAAGTCCTCTTGTGGGGAGCGCCGTTTGTGCTGCCATCGAGCCCCTCGAGTCGGCCGTCCCTACCTCGACGGATCGGTATCCGCCACGGCCCGCCTCATGTTACACCTCAGGGCCGCTGAGAAGAAGGCTCCCGAGGCAACCGTCCCTACCCCGCGTTGCGGAAGGGCTGCCTGCCCCGGAGCCGGTACACATATGCCAGGACCTCTGCGACGGCCCGATAAAGATGCTCGGGGACCTCGCGCCCCACCTCGACCGATTCCTCCAGGCTTCGTGCCAGTGCCGGGTTCAGAACGACAGGAATTCGGTGCTCGCGTGCCAACTCCTTGATTCGCTCGGCTATGAGCTGCCGTCCCTTCGCCACCACCATGGGTGCCCCCATCTCCTCGGGAGAGTACTTCAGCGCCACCGCCACATGAGTCGGATTGGTGATGACCACATCGGACTCGGGGACTTCCTGCATCATGCGCTTGGTGGCCATCATCCGCTGCTGCTCGCGTATCCGCTGGCGGACGATGGGGTCACCCTCATGGCGCTTGTGCTCCTCCTTGGTCTCCTGTTTGGTCATGCGCTTCTCCCGCTCCCATTGCCAGCGCTTGAAGCCGTAGTCGGCCAGAGCCAGGATGAGCAAGGCAATGCCGCAGTTGAGGAAGATATGGAAGGCGAGCTGCTCGGTCACGGCCACCATGCCGCCGGGGCTGAGATGCGGCAGTACTGCCACCTTGGAGATCTCGCCCGACAGGGTCCGGTAGGCCACGTAGGCGACCACGCTCACCTTGAGCAGCGACTGCACGAATCCCTGGAAGCCGGGGGCGGAGAAGATACGCTTGAGACCGTTGAAGGGATTCAGCCGCTGGAAGTCCGGCTTCAGAGGGTGGCCACTGAAGAGGAACCCGACCTGAAGCAGATTCGACGCCGTGCCAGCGAGTAAGGCGGTCAGCAGAATGGGCCACATCAGATCGAAGAACGTGGCTGCCCAGTCGGCCGCTTCGGCCATCATATAGTCGGCGTCCAGCTCGGCCTGCCCCATCCCGTCCCACAGACGGAGGATCGAGCCCCGGACTCGCCGCAGGAAGAACATGGCGCTCAGATGCAGCAGGACGAGGACAGCCATCAAACTGACGGCCGAGTTCACGTCTTGACTCTTGGGCACATCACCTTTGCGCCGCGCCTCCCGGCGCTTCCATGGTGACGCTGGGTCCGTCTTCTCTTGGCCTTGGTCTTGCGCGGCCATGGATCCCTCACCCCCTTGGCGCCCGAGCTGGGCATGTGGCTATGGCGGCGGCCCGAGGCCCCGCACCAGCCGGAACAGATCGGCGAAAAGATGGTTCCGGTCCATCACGACCACCAGCAACTCTACCAGAGTGGCCATGACGAACCATAGTACCGCGAATCCGATGGCGATACGGATCGAGAACCCCAGCATCATGATGTTCATCTGGGGGACCGCCCGGCCCACTACGCCCATGGCCATCTCCGTGAGAATCAGCGCCGCGACCACCGGCGCGCCGAACTGCACGGCGCGGACGAACATGTCGCTGGCCATCTGGGTGAAGTGCACATCGAACCCGGGCCGGTGGGTGACCCCCGCCAAGGGGATCAGGTCATAGCTCGCCTCCATGGCCATCAGCAGCCAGTGATGCCCGTTGACGGCAAGAAACACCAGGATAGCCAGGAGGTATACGAACTGGCCCATGAGTGGGATCGCCACATTGGTCTGTGGGTCGGTCACATTGGCGACCATGAAGCCCATCTGGATGTCGATGACCTCACCGGCGATCTGTAGAGCGGTGAACAGTAGCGTGGCCCCGAAGCCCAGGACCAGGCCGATGAGGGTCTCCGACGCCACGGCCGCGGTATAGCCAATGATGTCGGCGGGGATCGCCGCGGGGCTGTATTCGACGAAAGGTGCTAGCACGCCGCTGACCGTCAGCGCTCCGCCGACGCGCACGATGGTGGGTACCTGCGCACCCCCCAGCACGGGTGCCAGAATGAACAGACCCGCCATACGGCTGAAGATGAGCACCAGGGCGGGGATAAACTCCACGAACTCCTGCAGCGTCACGGCGCGTGCCTATTCCCCCAGGTTCGGAATAATGCCCCAGGTCTCGATGGTGAACCGGATCACCAGACGCATCATCCAAGGGCCGAACAGGATGGCGGCCACCATCACCGCCAGGATCTTGGGCACGAAGGCCAGGGTCATCTCCTGGATCTGGGTCGCGGCCTGGAAGATGGCGATGATCAGTCCCGCCGCCAGAGCGAAACCGAGGGCGGGGGCCGACAGCAGCAGTGTTGTCATCATCGCGTTCCGGCCGATCTCCATCACGGTTAGCTCGGTCACGGGGGGCCTCCTTCTTCGGCTGCGGACGCTGCCGGCCTGCCTCGGCCGGCTCGGATCAGATGGGAGCGAAACTCGCCACCAGGTTCTGGGTCAGCACGTTCCACCCATCCACCAGCACGAACAGCAGGAGCTTGAAGGGCACCGACAACATCATCGGCGGCAGCATCATCATGCCCATGGACAGCAGCGTGCTGGCGATGACCATGTCGATGATCAGAAATGGGACATAGAGGATGAACCCGATCTCGAAGGCCCGCCGCAGCTCGCTGATCACGAAGGCCGGCACCAGGACGTGGGTGGGCACGTCGGCCAGGGTCTCGGGCCTGCCCCGCTCGGACATCTCCAGGAAAAGCACCAGGTCCTCGGTGCGAGTATTGCTCGCCATGAACATCCGCAGAGGACCCACGGCCCGCTGGGCGGCCTCGGGCATCTCCACCTCGCCCGCGATGAAGGGCTGGATGGCCTGCTCGTTCAGATCGACCAGAGTAGGGCGCATCACGAAGAAGGTAAGGAACAGGGCCAAGCCCACTAGCACCTGGGGGGGCGGGATCTGCTGGGTGCCCAGGGCTGTCCGCACGAATCCCAGGACCACCACGATCCGGGTGAAGCAGGTCATCATGATGACGATGCTCGGGATGAACGTGATCATCGTCAGGAGGAGCATGATCTGGAGCGGGCCCTCGACCCTCAGCTCCAGGTCGGACGCGCCCTCCTGGTTGATGTCCACTCCCGCCGTGGGCCCCGCGTCGTCGGCGTCCTGGGCCAAGGTAGGAGCCGCCATCACCCCTACCAGCAGCATGAGCGCAAGGATCGGCAGAGCCCCGAGGCGTCTCATCGGCGGCCACCCCTGCGGGCCACGGAGCCCAGAACGTCTAGGGCGCGCTTCATGGCATCGCCGGCACGGGAGGCCGGCGGGGAGTCGGCGTCCAGGCGTGGCTCGCCATAGTCCTCCGAAGCCCGGGCGAGGTGTTCGGCGAACCCCGCCGACGCCTGAGCCCGAGCCACGGCCTGTAGCTCCTCATCCTCAATCTCGGCGATGAAGCTGACCCCTGCGCCGCTCGACGACAACAGGAGCACCCGGGAGCCTACGGCTACTACATGCAGCGACTTATCGGGACCCAACCGAGTGCTCTCCAGGACGGTCACCATCCCCGAGCTACCCGCGCCGGGGACCGCCCCTCGGCGAAGCCACCGCATGGCACCGTAGATCGCATAGATCAGGCCGATGACCAGTGCCAGGGGGAGAATGGCTCGGAGCAAGCTGGACCAGATGCTAGGGCCGGGCGGGGCGTCGGAATCGGTTAGGGCCGTGCCCCCGCCCTCGTAATCAATGCCGAACTCCCGCTCTCGATCCAGCCGCTCGCTCTCAGCCTTGCGGGCGGCCTCATCCTCGGGCTCGGCCGGCTGGGCCTCGGGAGCGGGCTCCGGGTCGGCGCCGGACCCATCATCCTCCTGAGCCAGGCCGGGGCCGGCTGCGGCGGCGACAAGGGCTAGCAGAGTCAGTGCGTACACAGCCGAGCGGCAGGCACGCCGGGCGGCTGATCCCTGCCGGGTGATGACCGCTCCTGACGGCTGCGACGCGGGCGACTCTATCCGCCTCCTCCCCCACCGGGGATGCCCTTGATGGGCTTGAGGATCTGGCGTATACGCACGGCGAAGTTGTCATCGATGACCACGACCTCGCCCTTGGCGATATGGCGGCCGCCGGCCAGGATGTCCACGGGCTCATCGGCGGGCTTGTCTAGCTGGATGGTGCTGCCCGTACCGAACTCGAGGATCTCGCCCAGGGTACGCTGGGTCCGCCCCAGCTCCACACTGAGCTGCACGGGAATGTTCGCAATGAGCTCGAAGTTCTCGTCCGGTGGCCCCGCCCGGTGCTCGGCACCCAGATTCTCGAACTCCACGGGCCTTGCCTGGGAGGCCGGTGCGCCGACGCCCGCCGGCGCGCTCGGAGCCGCGGGGGCGGCCGGCTGCTCGGGGGCCGCGGACTCCGAGGACTGGGCCGCTGGCGTGGGGGGCGGAGTGGGTGCGGCGGATGAATCCTCTTCCTCGTCGTCGGGCATCCCGCCGAGCACTGCCGCGATCTCCTCCTCGTTCAGGAGCCCTCCCCCACCCGATGGGGGTTCGGCCTCCTGCTCTTCCTCCTCAGCCTCGTCGGCGGGAACCGAGGGCACCTCGGGCAGCGCCTCGTCCTCATCAGCCTGCGACGGCTCCTCCGCTTCGGCGGCTTCCTCGGTGGACTCGTCGCCCTCCTCGGCGGACTCGTCGGTGAAATCCTCTTCGCCGGCCTCGCCGGCCATGCCATCGAGGGTGACGGCCAGAGCCATGGGCATGACCATGTAGAAGGAGATCACCGGCGCGCCACAGATGAAGCTGCTGGTGAGGAGCACCGCTCCGTCCTCGCCCGCCAGGTCCGCCAGATCATCGGTCTCGTCGGCCAAGGATATGACGGACACATCGTCGATGGACGCATCCACCTTCTGGCCCAGCTCGGCGGTCAGGTGCTCGGCGACGGCCTGTACCACGTACTTGACCAGCTCGCCGGCGGCGGAGACATGGTAGTCCTCAAACTCCTCGGGTGGCTCCTCGCCCGTTCCACCGGACATGAGGTCCACGGCGGCTCGGGCGTCGTCGAGGGGCACGCAGCAGACAACGGGACTCTCGCTCACGGCGCCCTCGAGGAAGGACACACCCCGGACAACCTGCCCGGAGACCTCCTCCAGCAGGTCGGGAACGGTCACGGTGGACACGTTCGTGGCCACCAGCGACACGTCCGCCCCGGGCATAGTACTGGCCAGGGTCTGGCTGACCACATTGAAAGCGCGCCCCATCAGGTCTTCGAATGCGTTGAGGGCCTGGCCCGGATCGCCGGCTGCCATTACTCATCATCTCCAGTGTCGCTGCTGAGCACGTGGGTGACATTGACGGCAAGCTTGCGCCCCACCACGCCCGGCCGGACCAGAAACTTGCTCAGGTGCTCGACCTTCATCAACAGCGGTGCTGTGTACGGTGCATCTAGTGGGATCACATCGCCCTCACGCATATCCAGAAGTTCCTTGGGCGTTAGGGAGGTGTGACCGAGGATCACGGTGAGGGTGGCCTTGGTGCGCTCCACCCGGCTCTTTAGCGACTCCTGCATCTCGGGTGTGGGTGGCCGCGTCCGCTGCCGACGCCAGCGCTCGGCGGAGAGATCGCCGGCCACCTTCTCCAAGGTCACCGCGGGGAGGCA
>WJIW01000153.1 GCA_014730065.1 Armatimonadia bacterium
CCTCGATGATCTGCCGGATGGCCCCCAGCATCACGTCCACATCATGGGGGGTGGTGGGCAGGAAGTCGGCGGGGTCGATGTGGCCGTCGGGCATGGCCGCCACCTCGGTCAGAACCGCCTGGTACTGGTCCTGGTAGACCTCCACCCGGCCCTGGACGTTGACCACGTCGCCCTCCTGGAACCCCATCGCGATGACCTCGGCGGAATCCCACACCCGGGCCGGGAGGACACCGGTGCGGTCGGCCAGGTTCAGGGCGAGGTAATGTCCCTTGGCCGCATCCCGGAACTGTCGCAGATTCACGTCCTTGGCAACGAAGGTGCCGCTGAGGGGCTCACCCTCGCGCACTTCGGATACGAAAGGACGGGCCATGGGATCCTCCTACAGGTCGCCCAGAGCTCGGCCGCCGCCGCCACCACCGGGTGGGGGGAGGGGATCCGAGGGAGGCGGCGGGGTCGGGTCGGCGGGTGGAGGAGTGGTATTACTGCCCCCGGCTGGCCCTGACGGCTCGGGATCGGCGGGAGGCGCCAGGTCCTCGGGCCCCGGTCGCGGCACGGGGTCGGCCCCGCCCGATGGGCCGTCGGTGCCGCCTCCGGTGGGTGGCGTCGTCTCGCCGCCGCCAGGCGCCTGGCCGGAGCCGGCGTCCGAGGGTGGCTGCGGCGCGGTGGTCTCGGTGGTGCTGCCTCCCGAGCTCGATCCGCCGATGAGCCCCGCCTGCTCCAGCTCACGCTGGTAGGCCTCAGCCTCCTGGAGGGTTGGGAAGCTGCCCGACTGAAGCCGGTAGCTCACGGTGCCGTCCTCGCCGCGCACCTCCTGAAGCTCAACGGGCCGGCCCAAGGAGCGCAGACGCTGGGCGGCGGCTCGGGCATCGCCTTGGCTGCCGAACTCGTCCACGACGACGGTGTGGTTCCGGCCCCGGGCCTGTTCCTCGCCTGTCAGCAGCCCCGTCTCGCGCATGGCCCGCAGGTACTCGCTGCGATCCATGCCTTGCTGCTCTTCCTCTTGATCCTCTTCTTCCTCGTCCTCCTCGAGCCGCATCTCCATGATCTGCTGAGCCTCGCCGTAGCTGGAGTAGCCGCCGGACGCGATGTCCACGGCGTCCAGGTAATCGAGGGAGAAACGAGGGTCGAAGGTGTCGGGAGCGCTTCGGCGCACTCGGACGCGAAGGCCTGAGCCTTCGTCGCTGTACTGGAACTTCCCAGGCCAGGAGGCCCGCTGCTGGATCTCGCGCACGGCCACGGCGTCCATGGTCAGCACGGAGGCGTACCAGGCGCCATAGGTGTACGCAATACCGCCCACCACGACCAGCGCCACGGCAACTCCCAGCCAGAAGCGGGCCGGACCCAACAGTACCTGAAGCCAGAGCTGCGATCTCGTCACCGATGTACCTCGCTTACTTCCTACTGTTCCTCGCGACCGTCCGGAGTGGGGTGCATATGGCCCCATGCCTCGTACCGATCCAGGAACCGGTCGGCGCTGGGATAGTCCGGGTGATGCTCCTTGAGGGCGCGGTAGACCTTCGCCGCGTCGTCCCAGCGCCCGAGCTCTCGGAGCGCGGCCCCCAGGGCCACCGCCGTGAGCCGGTCCTGGGGGTCCAGCTCATGGGCGCGGCGCAGGAGTCTCAGGGACCAAGCATCGTCGCCCCAAAGCTCGACCAGGACCGCCACCTCGTAAGCGGCCGGCGCACTGCTCGGGTTCATCTCCAAGGCCCGGCGACACACGAGCCTGCCCAGATCGGTGTGCTCCCAGCTCCACGCGAGCCATGCGGCGTCGACGTAGGCGATGTAGTCATCCTCGAGTAGCTCGGCTCCCAGGAGGCGAGCCATCCCGGCCCGGGCGTAGTCGCCGCGGTGCCACTGGATGTCGCTCTCGAAGGTCAGGCCGTCCACCACCGTTGCGCCCAGGGCGCTGTCCAGATCGCTATCGGCCGGTTGGCCGACGGCGAGGGCAGCGGCCAGAGCGAGCCATGCGCCGATCATACGGAATCCTCCTCGAGGAGCCTCAAGTGCCCGTGGGATGAGTATACGCGACATTCGGGGCAGAGGACGGCTACCTTTCGGGCGACCCGGTAGTCCGGCTCGTACCACACGTCCAGATCACCCTCGCGGATGGCGTTGACGGCCCGCTGAATGGGGGTCTCGTAGGCGATCTCCCGAAGGGGCTCGGGCTGGTCCATGAGGGTGGCGCGACGCGCTCCTAGGGAATGGGCACTTGACATTCCGGTTCCCCTTCTTCAGCCGTCGCGTCCTCGGCGTCGGCATCGGTGGCCGTCGCCTCGGCCTCCACGTCCCATTCGGCGTCATCGCCGTGCTCGAGCCAGTACTGGTGGTCCAGACGGACGCGGCGTGGGGCCATGCGCACGAAGCCTCGCATGGCGAGCATGAGCACGCCCACGTCATCGAGATAACCCACTCCCGGGATGAACCAGTCGGGTAGAATGTCCATCGGCGACACGAAGTACAGGACCGCGGCGATGGGGACCAGCTTGACGAGAGACGATACCCGCGGATCCCTGAAGAGCCGCCAGACGAGTCGAAGTTGGTCCAGTGCCGCTCGCATGGATCCATCTTATCAGAGCCGCCGTCAGAAGGAAAAGCCGCCCCCGCTGAACGTAGTGGCGGTGGACCGGCCGGTAGTCCAGGATCTCAGCGACGGAATTCAGCGGCGATCACCGGTTGATCGCCCAGGAGGAGTGAAGCCAGTGCGCTACTCACCATGGCTCGTGGTGGTCGCGGCCCTCGCCGCCCTGCCCGTGCTCGCTCAGGACCCCCCCGTCACTCTCGACGAGGAGGACCTAACGTCCGATGTGTGGCACCAGATCGCCTACCTTACCGATGCCGAGGACGGGCCCCCGGTGATACTCTCGGCGGGCCCCGGCTTCCCCGCGGCCTTGGCAATGAGTGCGGGGCATCGGGTGGCGGCCCTTGGCCCGGATGGCCAGTCACCCATGGCATGGCATCCCGATGGCTCCCAGTTGGCCTTCGTGTCCGACTCGGGCGCGGGATCATCCATCGTGCTGGCCAGCCCCACGGGCGACAGCCGCGTCCTCGCCACGGGATTGCCCGGCCGAGCTTACTCGCCCCAATGGTCGCCCACGGGCCGTTTCCTGACCGTGGTCGCGCCCGAGGCCGCCGGTGCGAGCCTCTACCTGGTCGCCACCGTTGATGGCCGCGTGACTCGGCTCTCAACGGGCACGGTGGACCGAGCCGTCTGGGCCGATGACGTGGACGTTCTGGCCATCGTCGGCCGGGGCGGCATCGAGGTGTGGTCGCCCGAGCAGGCCCAGGCGCTACATGTTCCGGGAACCGAATCCGTCCAGGGCCGTGTCTCTTGGTCCCACGACGCCCAGCTCCTGGCCCTGGATGGTGTCCTGCGCGATGGCACCAAGGGCATCATCGTCGTCCGTCCATCGCAGGGTACCATGGCCGAGGTGGGCGTGGACGAGCCCGGCCTGCGGCTCGTCGAGATGAACCCCGCGCGCGAAGAACTGCTGGCGCTGCGACCCCTGGGCGGTGACCGGTTTCACGTGGTCCGCTTCGCCCCGCCCTGGAAGGACGGCGAGAACGTCACCCTGTCCCTGGGTGAGGGATATGTGACCCCCTCCTCGGTGACCGATAACGCCCCGTTGGCGAGCTACTCGCCCACCGGTCAGTATGTGGCCTTCGTCGCCCATCCCGAGAACTCCATGCTGGCCCGGTACCTATATGTCATGCGCGACGGGGGCACCCCGATCTGCGTTAGTGAGCCCGTGGGTGTCCAGAGCATCAATTGGTACCGGGACGGCAGCCGCATTGCCTTCACCGGCCGTCGCGGCTCGGTAGGCAGGCTGTCGCAGTCCGTGTACATCACCGCCCCCACCGGGGGAGGCTACGCGCGGCTGGCCACGAACGTACTTGGGTACGAGTGGGCTCCGGGTGCCGATGCCCTGGCCTATATCTCGCCCCTCTCGCGGAGCCGGCGACTCGCCCTCGGGGCGGTCAGCACGGCCACGGGCGAGGAGCGCTGGCTGTCCCTCGGGGTCCTGCGTGCCGAGTGGCAGCCCCGTTAGCGGCGGGCAAAGGAGTGACTTGCCGGCGGGGCCGGGCCCACGGCGCGGCCCCGTGCTATACTTGGGCAGGTAGCTCCCCAATACGGAAGGTTCGCTGGCATTATGGTTTGGTGCCGTAAGATCTGGCGCGATATCGCAGCATTCAGGTGCGAGACCTGTTCCGATGCCGTGGAGGTCAACCGGCAGTTCCTATGCGGACGCCAGCCCGGCACCGCTCCCGACCCCAAGGCCATTGCCGAGGCCGAGAGGTGGGGTCAGCCCAAGCCCGCCAAGGGCCGGGGTAGGAGCAAGGGTGGATCCAGCCGCCGCGGTAGCGGCAACGGCCGAGTGCGCAAGGGCACGCGCCTCAACGTGACCATGCGTGAGAAGTCGGGCGCATCACCGAAGAGCGGCACGAGCAAGAGCCAGGGCGGGGGAGGGGACCAGTCGGGGCGATCACGCCGCAGTCCCAAGAGCTCCTCAAGCGATGCCGCCGCCGCGAGCGACGGCTCCTCCAGCCAGAAGACCGGCGCCGGGGCTGACGGCGAGAAGGCATCGCCGGATTCGGGGTCGGAGCAGAGCAAGGGCCAGAAGAAGAGCGGGCGGAGGCGTGGCGGCCGGGGTCGTCGAAGGAGACGCAGCGGTAATCGGAAGAAACCCGATACCGGCAAATCCCAGTAGGCGGTGACCCCTCTTGGAGGAGATTACCTCCGCTCCCAGCCCTTCTGCGGTGGAGCAGGTTCTGCATTGCCCCCTTCCCCAGACCCGGTCCACGGTCATGATCTCCCGTGCCGGCCGGCGCATGGGCTTCAGTCCCCATCAGATCCGCGAGCTGACGGCCCCCAGCGAAGTCCGTGTCGTGCGGCTGTCGGTGCCATCGCCCAAGCGTGGCGTGATGATCTTCTGGGGGGTGGTCGCCCTCCACAACATGGCGTGCGGTCCGTACAAGGGCGGCGTGCGCTTGGCCAGCGACGTGGACCTCCATGAGACCCTGGAGCTGGCGCGGCTCATGACCCTCAAGTGCGCCGTCACCGGGGTGGAGTTCGGGGGCGGCAAGACGGGCATCCGCGTGGAATGGCCGAGTATCTATGAGGCCCACGGCAGGGACTACGAGACCGAGCGCGACCGGGAGTTCGAGCTGGATGTGTCCCTGGCCCTCATGCAGCGATACGCCATGCGCCTCCGTAGCCTCTTCAAGCGCCACGAGTACATACCCGCCCCCGATATGGGCAGCTCGCCCGAGCATATGGCCATTGTATTCAACGAGACGCTGGACCCCGCCACCGTCACAGGCAAGCCCGAGAACGTCCAGGGCTGGCTGCCCGGCCGGCGCGAGGCCACGGGGTGGGGCGTCTCGCGGGCGGTGATGCGCGTCTGGCGGGAGCAGCATGTGGAGCCCCGCGACTGTACCTTCGCCTTGCAGGGCTTCGGAAATGTCGGGTCCTGGGCCGCCCACTTCCTGGCCGAGGAAGGGGCACGCATGGTCGCCGCCGTAGATGCTCTCGGCGGTGTGTACAACGCCGACGGCATCGATGTGGAGGGACTTCGGGAGCACACATTGGAGACGGGATCTGTGGCCGACTTCCCCGGCACCGTTCCCATCGACCCGGAGGAGATCTACGGGGTAGAGTGTGACGTGTTCATCCCCGCGGCCATCGCGGGCTGTATCACCGAGCGCACCGTCCCGCAGCTAGGGTGCAAGGTGATCGTCGAGGGCGCGAACATGCCCGTAGCCCCCTCGGGGATCGACGCCCTGGCCGACCGAGACATCCTCGTGGTGCCCGACATCATCGCCAACTCCGGGGGCGTGGTGGCGAGCATGGAGGAGTACTCCAAGTCGCTATCCGCCGAGGCCATCGCCAGGGAGACGGTTCTGGGCATGATCACGGACCGGATCGAGAGCGCGATGGATCGAGCCGAGGAGCTGGCCGAGGAGCAGGACATCAGCCTCGTGGAGGCTGCGACCGAGATTGCGATGAGGCGCGTGTACGATGCGATGCGTGTCCGCAGATTCATCTAGAGGCGCCGGGAAGGGCACCGACCGGCCGCCATCGGGTTCGGCCGTGCAGCTCACCCTGGACCTGGACTGGGGCGTGCGCTCTCCCGCGCCGGCGGCTGTGCCCGTCCCCACGGGGCGCGAGGCGGAGTGGGACGAGGGGCTTCCCCTGGTCCGCTGCCTGCGCGAGCTGACCCTGGACGTGGCGCGGAAGGTGCCCGTCCTGGCCCACGTGGATCCCGAGCGGGTGGCCTTCTCACTGTCCCATGCTCGGAACCGCAGCCGCTCGGGCACCTACGCCTTCATCGTGCCCCTACGGTTCGAGGGCGGCGCCGCCGAGACGAAGTACGGCCGGCGCACGTACCGCATGCCCACCGTCACTCTCGGCGACCGGGAGGCGCTGTATCTGGTCTACTTCCTGGCGCCCCGGTTCTTCGATCTGCCCCATCGGCGGAAGCTGCACACCGTACTCCACGAGCTGTACCACATCTCCCCCCAATTCGACGGCGACCTCCGGCGCTTCCCCGGACGAAGATGGGCTCACGGCCCATCCCGGGAGAAGTACGACCAGACTGTGGAGGGGCTCACCGAGCTGTACCTGAGCGAGTCACGAGGGGCCTGGCCCGAGGCCGCCGAATTCCTCCGCTACTCGTACAAGGACTGCCGGCGGCTGTTCGGCGGCGTGCGGGGACCGGTCATCCCCCGGCCCCATCCCGTGGCCATTTAGCCAGAACCATGAAACCCCGCCGCCCGTCGTGCGTCCTTCCAGCGAGGGAGGCTGCCACCTTGCCATACAAGCTCATGCTAGCTCTGCTGGCGACGATGTCGCTGCTGATCCCCGGCTCGCTCCACGCCCTGGCCCAGGATGAGGAGCCGCCGGCCGAGCGGGCGCCCGCTCAGGCCAGCGAGGCCGAGGAGAAGGACGCCATCATCGACCTCCTCGATGAGCTGGTCACGTCGATAACCGACCAGGGCATCACCCCCTTCGAGGGTATCGCCTATCCCTTCGTCGTCCTCAAGGGCGGCGACGACCCAGGCATGGCCGTGTTCGAGGGCTCCGCCGATCTCGGCGGCGGCGGCGATGCGGTCATGATCCTCTCCGACGCGGAGATCGAGCTCATGGGTCGAGTGGCTGTGGCGGAGTTCGTGTTCGGCCTGGCCGACGAGCCCCGGGCCCGGGCCAAGGCCTTCGCCGTCTTCGCCAAGCCCCTGGGCTTCTGGGTCGTTCAGGCCCTGGGCCTGGCGCCGGCGGCGCCCCTGGAGGGCTCGGAGGACGAGGGCGAGCTCACGGACATGCCCTCCGACCGCGACGCCGTGGCGGGCCTGATGATCGCCTTCGTCGATTCCCTCACCACCACCGGGCCTCGGGAGTTCCCGGGGTTGGAGGCGCCCTTCATCTACATGGACGGGGCTTCGGGACAGCTCCTGGCCTATGCCGAGTCCCTGGACTTTCCCGTTCCCGGCGATCCTCTGGAGCTTCGTGCGACGGACATCGAGTCCACCGTGCTACCCGGCCTGGCCCTCACTAGCGCCCGGGTGCTCGGGCCCGACGAGTTCGCGGACTTCCGGATCCTGAGCATCCGCGGGCCCGGGCGCTGGCAGATCATGATGGCGTGCGTCGCCCCCGGCCAGCCTCTGGAGCGGCGGCTGGAGGGCGAGGGTGAAGGCGACGATGCGGGCGAGGAGGATGGGGAGGGGTAGTCTCCATGCCGCCAGCGGCCCAGACCGACGAACGACCAGCGGATGGGCGCGGACAACGGGTGATCGGGCCACCGTAGTATACGGGGCGGCCCTCATTGGCGCTCCATACCCAGGCGTCGAAGCAATGACTGAAGACGCCTCTCTGCCTTCGCATAGAAGCCACCGCGGGGGGCAACAAGGAACACTATACGTTGGGCCTCGTCGGCAAGGAACAGGTGCGCGGCGAGGTACCAGCCGCCTGAGAGGCCGAAGTCCAGTCGGCGCGCTGGTTTGGGAGCCGCTTTCAGCGGCTTGCCGGATAGGGGATTCGCCTCTAGAGCACACAGCGCCCGCAGGGCCTTCGCCTCATCCTGAGGCGCCATCTTCCGTAGGTCGCGGCTCACCGACCGGTCCAGAGAGACGGCACACGGCCGCTCAGTCATCGAGGTCTACGTCGCGCTCTGCCGCATGCTGGCGCGGCGGTATGGTACGCCCCGCACGATAGTCCGCTTCGGCGGCCATTGCCAGGCCGTCGACCGGACCGTGAGCTTGGGCGAGGTGCCCTGGAAGGTTGGCGTCCACGGTGGCTACCATTGGCCTCGAGTCCAGATGTGCGAACGATCGTCCACAGGTACACAGTATGCCGTGGCCAGAGTCGCGACCAACACCATTGGCCGCCTAGCTATCCACTCTCCAGGTGCCGGCTCACCGAGATCCAGCTACCAATCAGGCCGAAGAGCAGCCCCGAGACGACCAGCCCGGCAAAGAGGATGGCGAGCTGGTCGACGCCGTACACCAGCCATTTCTCGAAGGCCGGAATGGTGTCTGCGATCCATGAGACCACGCTCGTGTACCCGCCCAGGAGCGCCGCTCCGCCGAGGAGCGCGCCCAGCGTGCCGTGGAACACCCCCTCCAGAAGGAAGGGGAAGCGGATGAAGCGCGTGGTGGCGCCGACGAGCTGCATGATGCCGATCTCCCGCCGCCGCGCGTAGATGGTCAGCCGGATGGTGTTGCTGATGGTGAGCAGGGTCGCGAAACCTAGGAACACGACGAGGACAATGCCCCCGATGCGCGTCATCCGGCGCAGCTTGAGTAGCGGCTCGAGCCCCGACTCGCGGCCCGAGCGGACCTCGTCGACACGCCCGTCGGCCCGGGCCAGCTCCGTCACCTCGCGCCAGCGCTCCGGATCGCGCAGCTTGATCTGCAGCTCGTGGGGGAAGGGCTTGATCTCCTCCAGGCCCACGTCGGGGATGCTGGGATGCTCCATGGTGAAGTTCCGGAGCACCTCCTCCCGAGGGATCAGCACGCTCTCGTCGATCTCCGGCCCGAACCGTGCCACAATCTCCTGCTCCAGGTCCTTGGCCTCGGCCAGCTCCACGTCCTTGATGAAGAAGACGCGTATCCGGCTCTCGTGACTGAGCTTCTCCGTCATGCTGCTCAGGTTCCAGAGGGCCAGGGCGAAGGCCCCGAGGACGAAGAGGCAGGCGGCTGCATTGGTGATGGCCGCGGCGGTCATGAGGCCGTTGCGCCGGATGTTGGCGCTGGTCTCCACGATCTGGAACTCCACGGTACGGAAGTTCATCGCGATACCTCACCCCGCCGAAGCACCGGGTCGGACGGCCCTACCTGCTCCTCGGGCTCCTCGTCCGAGTGGTCGTACGATGCCTTCTGGCGGTCGGCCACCACCCGGCCGTCGGCCATGGTCACGACCCGGCGGGCCATGCGGTTCACGATGTCCCGGTCGTGGGTCGCCACCACCACCGTGGTGCCCTTAATATTGATCTTGGAGAGAAGCTGGATGATATTCCAGGATGCATCGGGGTCCAGGTTGCCTGTGGGCTCATCGGCCACCAGGATGGGTGGGTTGTTCACGAGGGCCCTGGCGATGGACACCCGCTGCTGCTCGCCGCCCGATAGCTCATCGGGATAGGCATCGGCCTTATGGACCAGATCCACTAGCTCGAGGGCCTTGGGCACCCGCCGGTGCTTCTCACGCCGCGGGAGGCCGATCACATCGAGGGCATAGCCGACATTCTCGGCCGCCGTCTTCTTGGTGAGAAGGCGGAAGTCCTGAAAGACCACGCCGATACGCCGCCGGAGCAGGGGAACATGACGCCGCGGTAGGGCCGCCACGTCCGTGTCGGCCACGACGACCTGGCCCCCGGTGGGAGTCTCCTCCCGGTACACTAGCTTGAGAAGGGACGACTTCCCCGTGCCCGAGGGCCCGACCAGGAAGCAGAACTCGCCCTTCTGGATGGTCAGGGACACCCGGTCCAGGGCTTGGGTCCCGTTAGGGTACTGAAGCGATACGTCCACGAACTCGATCATCTGGTAGACCTCCGCCAGTCGACGCTGGCTCCTCACGCGCCACCACTGGGGTTTCAACGGGCGCCGCAGCGCCCGGGTTCTGGCGCAGCTTAGAGGTTTTGACGCATGAGGTCGAGGATCGCCCCGGCAGACATCTCGCGCGGGTTGTACGCCGTGGAGCCCGCCTTCGCCGCAACCTCGGCGATGGGCTCCAGGTCGGCCTCGGACAGGCCCAGTTCCGAGAGCCTGACCGGGACCCCGAGCTCGGAGCACAGCTGCTCGGTCCAGCCCGCCAATCGATCGGCGGCTCCACCCATGAAGCTTGGGTCGGTGTCGCTCAGGCCCGCGGTATCGCAGACCTGGGAGTACCTGCGGCCCACGTGCTCGGCGTTCGCACGGATGACCATGGGCAGCATGGCGCCGCAGACCAGTCCGTGAGGCTTCTCCGTGGCCACCCCTACGGGGTGGGCTAGGCCGTGGACGAGTCCCAGCCGGGCGCTCGCCAAGGCCAGGCCAGCGAGGTGGCTGCCTAGGGCCATGTCGGTACGGGCATCGAGATCAGAGCCGTCGCGGTGGGCCCGCCGCAGCGATCCCGCGATGGACCGCACGGCGCGCAGCGCGAGCGCGTCACTCACTGGGTTGGCCCCCCGGCTGACATAGGCTTCGATGGCTTGGCAGAGGGCGTCCAGGCCCGAGTGGGCCGTCGGCTCGGGGGGCAGGGGCACCGTCAGCTCGGGGTCGATGATGGCGATCTCCGGCAACAGGGCTGCGCCTCGAATGGATGACTTCTTCGCCTTCGCGGGATCGGTCAGCACCGAGTTGGGCGTGGCCTCACTGCCGGTGCCGGAGGTCGTGGGAATGGCCACGCAGGGCAGCCCCGGCGCATCGCAGGCCAGGCCCCCGGAGTGGTATTCCGTCACCGGCGTCTCGGTCAGGCCCAGAGCGGCGATGGCCTTACCCACATCCACGGCACTGCCGCCGCCCAGGGCGACCACGAAGTCGGCCTCATGGGCTCGGGCCACTTCCCGGCCGCGCTCCACGTCCGCCAGGGGCGGCTCGGGCGCGATGCCTTCGTAGACGGCTACTTCGATGCCCTCGGCCGCCAGCGACTGCTGGGCTCGGTCGATGAAGCCGCGCTCCCGGGCGCTGCCCCGTCCCGTAGTGATCAGGCCCTTGCGGCCGAGGCGCTGGGACACCTCCCCGAGTCTCCCTAGCTCCCCCACGCCGAAATGCACCTCATGGGGTGCGCGGAACACGAAGGGCTCGATGGTGGCCATGGCGATCTCCTCCCATAGCATGCGACGAGGGAGGACCCCTCACTGGGCCCTCCCTCGCGTCGTCATTGTGCGCCAAATGCTACTCGCGCGCCAGGGCCAAGTAGAACAGCATGTGGGCGATGGACATCAGCGCCGCGACCACATAGGTCGATGCCGCCGCGTTGAGCACCGCGCGCACGCCCGAGCGCTCCTCGCTGACGATGATGCCCGAGTCGGTCAGGGCTGCCAATGCTCGTCCACTGGCGTTGAACTCCACGGGCAGCGTGATCAGGGAGAAGGCCACCGCGACCGAGTAGATGATCCCCGCCGCGAGGAACAGCAGCGGGATCTTCATTCCCATCATCATCAACAGGAACCCGATCAGCACCAGGCCCCCCACGATCTTGTCGGCGGAGATGGCCAGGGGCACCGCGGCGTTCCGCAGCGCCAAGGGCGCATAGCCCTGGTCGTGCTGGATGGCGTGGCCCGCCTCGTGGGCCGCGACGGCCGCCGAGGCGATCGAGGTCCCCGAGTACACGGCAGGGCTCAGGCGCAGCGTCTTGTCCCTCGGGTCATAGTGATCCGACAGGGCGGAGCCCCGCGCCTGCTGGATCTTCACGTCGGTAACGCCCGCCTCACGCAGAAGCTGGCGGGCCGCCTCGGCGCCTGTCACCCCGCGACTCAACCCTACCCGGCTCCAGCGGGCGAAGGACGAGCGAACCCACATCTGGGCCAGGAAGCCGAGAATCAGAAACGGACACACAAGTACCAGGAATACGCTTAGGCTGTCCATGCAGCACCCCTCCTATACGAGCGTCGTGCCTCGAGCCCGCACGGGGACTCCGGACGCGGCGGCTCTGAAAGGGCACGTGTCATACTCCGTCGGGGGCTGCATGCGCCCCCGGCGGCCGCTCAGTACCTGACGTACACATTATAAACAAAGTTGAGTTCGGTTGCATCACCTTTCGGCACCGTCACGTCCCACACCGCCTCGGATGTGGGGTTGACCGAGTAAGCGCTCGTGGCCACCGCACTGAACGTGCCGGGCTCCGACACCTCGGTGAACTCTCCCACGACGCGCCGCCGGACGATGACGCGAGCGTCCTCGTCCTTAGTATTGCTCAGTTTGATGACACCCTTCAACGTTACCCGGTTCCAGGTGGTGTGCCGAAGGGTCAGGGCCTCCAGCTCCCGGCCTATCTCCTGCTCCTCCCGCTCCGCGGTAACGTCGGGAGCCACGGTGAGTTTGAGGTCGGCGGTGGAGCCCGGTGGGGTGAATGTCAGCATGGACTGGCCCACCGCCAGGCCGCCCGGGCTGAGGGCCGTGGCCGCGCCCGTGGTCCAGGGGCCGTCGCTGGTGTTCTCCAGCCGCAGAGCGTGCCACACGTCGGGACGCTGGAGGGCCCGCACCAGGTCGGGGTCCTCGATACGGTCGGTCACCTCGGAGAAGCGGGAGGAGAGGTCCTCCTCCAGGGTCAGGAGGTAGACGTCCTCATAGGGGGCTTCCTGCTCGAACACCTTGAAGAGGCCGCGCCCGCCCTTGGGCAGGTCCACGTCCTCGACCCGGTACACGAACAGGTCTTCCTGGGCGCCGGCGCCCACGTTGTGTCCGGCCATGGGGTTTGGCCCCGGGGCCTGGGGCGCCTCGGCGGCGCGCATGGGGGCCACGTTGGCCATCTGGGTGACCATGACCTGGGAGTACCCGCCAGCGCCCTCGGCATTGCCTCCGAAGTAAGGCGAGAGACCTTGCCACGCCATGCGCACCGAGGCCGGGGAGAGCATGTCCTGCAAGACGAAGTTCGGCACCCCCACGATGAAGCCCACGTCGGTGCCCTCCAGGTCCGCGGCATCGTTGATGAGGGTGGCATCCAGGCGGAGGCGGGCGGTGCCGTCATCGAGGCGCTCCACCCGGTACGATGGCAGCCACGTCACGCCCTTGCGCATGTAGGTCATGTGTATGGACGCCCGGCCTGTGGCCGGCTGATCGCCCCGGTTTACGAGAGCCCTCATCCGGGGGACCTGTGTGGTCTGGGACCGGGTGCGGCGGGGCGGCTCCTCGAACTGGATCGACTGGACCCTCTGCCGGGGCACGAAGGTGGTCTCGCCTTCGTCGCCCACGAGGGTGATGAACTCGGTGGCTGGCGGCGGGGTGGGGGGGAGGTAGCTCGACGGCGGCACGGCATACGGCAGCGATGGCGGCTCGTGGCCGTAAGCGGGCGTATAGGGCCGAGGCTGGATGGAAGCCAGGGGCTTGCCCAGGGTGCCCGTGATCTGCTCCTGGCCCGCCGAGGGAGTGAGGAGCAAGGTTACCCGCGCCCCCTCGTTGGCGGCCAGCAGCTCATCGACGCTACTCACCTCCGCCGCCTCAACCCGCTCGTCCAGGGTCGAGATGGCGCGATCGATCGTGCGCCCGGCCTCGGGCACACCGAGCCACAGGAGTCCGAAGGAAGCCTGGGGCGCCTCGGGGATCTCAGCCCACCCCTCTTCCAGCACGATCTCGGCGCGCTCGGACACGAACCCGTACCCGTTCTTGAAGACCATCAGCGACGTGACCTCGGAGTCGGCTGGCGCCGACACCGCCAGGGCCACAAGGGCCGTTAGAAGCACCATTCAAGCTCACTCCTCCCGTGACTTACCGTCCCGCTATACGTCTATGGACCTCCATGACGATGCAGGGATTCGAGCGAGATACCCAGCATCCATGCATCAGGGAGGAAGGTTCCATGGCGACCAGAGACGATGGGCGATGGGTTCACTCGGAGGTCCAGCCCCTGCCGGCCTGGGTCTGGGTGGTGGTCTTGGTCACCGTGCTACCGGGCGCCGGGGTGGCGGCGGGCATGGCCTTCGGAGCCATCGCCGCCGATCCCGTCGCCACCTGGGTCGTTGTAGGCTGCACCCTTCTCGTCGTGGCGCTGTTGGCGGTGTTCATGGGAGGCGTGCGTATCCGCGTGAGCGACGAGCGACTCACGGCCCGACTGGGCCGCTGGCCTTTCCCGCTGGACGTCCCACTGGAAGACATCGAGTGGTGCCGGGCCACCAAGTACAGCCCCCTACGGGACTTCGGCGGATGGGGGCTGCGGATCGGTTGGCGTCACTCCAGAGTCAGCGCCATCAACGGCCGCGGCGATGAGGGCGTACTGCTGGCATTGCCCAATGGCAAGCGTGTACTCCTCGGCTCCGACGACCCCGGCCAGTTGACGGACGCCCTGGGCAGCCTGGGTGTCGAGGTCAAGCCGCGCACCGAGAGTCTCGACGAGGCGCTCGCCGCGAGTTGACCTGCCCCCAGCAGGCTCGTGTGCCTCGGCCCGCCGAAGGCCACGGGTCTGGATTCAGTGGCGCGCATCGGATCTACTCGGCCAGCGGCGACCCCGGCAGCTCACGCTCCCAATCCGGGTTGACGTCCCGAGCGAACGCCCTGGCCGGATGGCCGGGCGGGAGCTTGTCCATGGTCGTCACCACGTCCACGTGTCCCTCGACCGATGACTGGGCCTCGTCGGCCGAGAGACCCTCCTCCTCGGCCCGCCGGGCCTCCTCCTCTAGTCGCTCAGCCAGACCCTCCAGGTATACCCAGAAGTCGAAGTCGCTCATGGGGCTTCGCTCGGTCTTGAAGATGAGAATGTAGCAGGGCTCATCGAAGGGCATCTCCCAGCCCGTGGGCGTGCCCCTGCGGAACCAGAACAGGTCCCCGGCCTCGATGACTCTGCGCTGCCCGTCGCTGGCCAGAACGAACCGGCCCCGGACCACGTAGATGATGCTCTCGCTGGAGTGGGGGTGCTCGGGCACGTACATGTTCGGCGGCATGTCGATGTAGTGTGCCTGGCCCCCCTCGGCCTTGAGCAGCGGTCCGATGC
>WJIW01000154.1 GCA_014730065.1 Armatimonadia bacterium
ATCTCGCCGTGGGTGTAGACATGAATACCCTTGCCCTCGGTCTGCTCCAGGAGCTGCTTCAGGTCATGCAGGTCATGGCCCGACACCACGATGGCCTTGCCCGCCACCGGCGTGGTCCGGACCTCGGTGGGCTCGGGATGGCCGTAGGCTTCGGTGTGGGCAGCATCGAGAAGCGCCATGGTCTTGAGGTTCATCTCGCCGCACTTCAGGCACATCTGGGTGAGCTTGTCGGCATCGGCGGGCTCCTCGGCCAAGTAGTCCAGGGCCTCCCGGATGAAGGCATAGACCTCCTCATCGTCCTTGCCCAGGACGTGGGCGTGGTCCACATAGGCTGCCATGCCCTTCAGGCCGTACATCAGTAGCTCCTGAAGCCCAACGATGGTCTCGCCCTGGTCCTTCTGGCGGGACGGGATCCCGATCTCGATGGCCTGGGAGACCAGTCCGTCTTGGTCACCGGCCAGCTCGCAGGTCGCGGGCCCGTCCAGACTCTCGGGCGTCTTGCCGGCATTCTGGCAGGCGTCCTCGTACAGCTTCCTGGCGCGCTGGCGGACCTTGTCGCCCTCCCGGATCGTGCTTTCGATGCGGTCGGGGTCGAAGCTGACGTTGGTCACCGTGGTGAAAAGCGCCCTAACGATGAACACGTCGATATCGCGGTCGGTGGCCCCGAGCTCGGCCGCCCGGTGGGCGTACTGGGCGATCCCTTTGCTCAGGTGAACGAGCACATCCTGAAGCGCCGCCGTCTCCGGGTCCTTGCCGCATGCGCCGTGGATGGTGCATCCGGTTCCTTTTGCGGTCTGCTCGCATTGGTAGCAGAACATTTCCATTGCGGTCTTCCTCCTCTAGGCTTTTCGGGCCCTTATTGCTTGTTTGGTAGCTGAATCAAGGGCATTTCGCGGTCGGCGGGGCAGCCGCCGGAGCCGGCGGGATCGGGAGCCTGCTCTTCCAGCTCCCCGTCGACGGTCACCATGGCCGAGTGGATGTCCACATCGGAGCCCGCGGCGGCCGCGGCGTCGCGAACGAGCCGCACGAGTCCGTGGCAGCACGGGACCTCCATGTAGGCGATGGTGATCGAGCGGATGTCGTTGAGCTGCAGTACTTCGGTGAGCTTGTCCTGGTAGAACCGGCCATCGTCGAGCTTGGGGCAGCCGATCATCAGGACGCGGCCCTCCAAGAGCTTCCGCTGGAACGCCGGGAGGGCGAAGCCGACACAGTCGGCGGCGATGAGTAGGTCCGCCCCCTGGAGATAGGGCGCTGAGGGGGGCACCAGATGAAGTTGGACGGGCCAGTTGGCGAGGGCCGACGGCTGGTCGTCCGTCGTGGCGGCCTGGCCTGCGGCCGGAGTGGGCCTCAGAGTGCGAGTGGCCGATCCGGGGCATCCGCCCGTTGTGGGCGCGGGCACCTCGGGCCGGTGGCCGGTGACCTTCTCGACCAGATCGGGGTCGAAGTCCTCGGCCTCCCGCTCCTCGATGCTGATCGCATCTTGCGGGCACTCACCTAGGCAATTCCCGATGCCATCGCAAAGGGCCTCGTGGATCACCTTGGCTTTTCCGTCGATGATCTGAATGGCGCCCTCGGCGCACGACGGCACACACAGTCCACAGCCGTCACACTTGTCCTCATCTATCCTGACGATCTTGCGAATGCGCTTCACGGGGTCTTCACTCTCCCTTGAGCTATTAGCTGGGCTAGGCTGGTGCCTGCGAGCTGGTCCCGAAGCTCCTCATTCATCCGGCGTAGGACTCCGCCGATGTGGCAGCATCCGTCGCAGATGGGCTTCTTGAGGAGGCAGACCGGGGGCTCGAGCCTGCCCTCGATGGCCTCGTATACGTCCAGGAGGGTCAGCTCTTCGGCATCGGCCACGAACCGGAAGCCGCCATGGGAGCCGCGCGAGGACTCGGTGATACCCGCCTTGGTCAGGCGCTGCATCACCTTGGCGACGTGGGCTCGGGAGGCGTCGAGGCGCTCGGCGAGCTCGGTGGTCCGGGTCCATTCGTCCGGGCTCTCGGCCAGGATCATGGCTCCGTGGATGGCCAATGATGCCGCGTCGGAGATGGTGATGGCGCTCATGCTGTCCCTCCCCTCATTAGGTCATTCGGTATTACTATACCTAATGAGGTGCGCTGCGTCAACAGCCATTCGCGGTTGGACTGAGAGGGGCGCGGGAGGGCCTGGTCAACGCGGTAGCGAGGGGATAGGAGGCAGAGCCGAAGGGCCGCGAAGCCTGTACAGATGGAACCCCCTGTGGTCCCCCTTCGAGTTGAAGGGGGACGGGGCGATCGGCGGGCTCTGGTCTGGGTGCGGGGCATAGCGCCGCGAAGCCTGTGCAGATGGAACCCCCTGTGGTCCCCCTTCGGGTTGAAGGGGGACGGGGCGGTCGGCGAGCTCTGGTCTGGGTGCGGGGCATAGCACCGCGAAGCCTGTGCAGATGGAACCCCCTGTGGTCCCCCTTCGGGTTGAAGGGGACCAACCCGCCCCCTAGTACGTGCCGTACTCCTTGGCAAGCTCGATGACTCGGCAGTAGTCCTGGAAGCTCACATCATCGGGCACCGAATGGTCGGAGTGGAAGCAGTACCCGCCGCCCTGCTTGAGCACGGGCAGCTTGGTACGAATCTCCTCTTCTATCTGGTCGGCGTGGGGCATCTTGCGGACATCGATGCCGCCCTCGAGCACCAGGTCGTCTCCGTGGTCTCGCTTCAGCTCGAAGACATCCATCCCCGCTTTCTGCTCCAGGGGCTGCAATCCGTCGATCCCGGCGTCGATGAAGTCGGGGATCAGGGGCATGACCCCGCCACAGCAATGCAGCCACGTGAAGACGCCGCGGTTGTGGCACCAGTCACACATCCGGGCATGGGCGGGCTTGACCACCTCCCGGTAGCTCCGGGGCGAGATCAGCGGGCCATTCACATAGCCCAGGTCGTCGGGCCATTGGACGCAGTCGAAGTGGTACCCCCGGTCCCAGATCATGGTCATGAGGGCCAGGTCCAGCTCCAGCATGGTGTCGATCATGTCCTTGACCCACTCGGGATCCTCCACCAGGGCCATCATCACCCGCTCGGTGCCCACGAACCAGCTATGGAGCACATCGAACCCGAACCACGCGCCCGCTATGATCCAGCGCCCCTCGGCGCGCCACGTCTCGAAGTTCTCCTCCAGATGCTTCCAGTTGACCCGGTCTTCGGTGGGCACCATGCGCTCCTTCGCCTCGGCCCACGAATCCCGGTCGACGACCCGGAACTCCATGAACTCCGGCACCCCGGAGCGGTGCTTCCAGTTGCGCTGGGTCACGCCCCATTGGGTGTTGTAGATGGTGTACTCATCGGTATCCTCAACCACGCCGGTGGGGAAGCGGGGGCTGTTATCCATGTGGATGCCCGCAAGCTTGTCGAACCCGAAGTACTCCCCCGGACCGACTCCCTCGGGCAGGCCCTCCTTGCGCCAACGCTCGAGGGTGGATCCCCAGAACACGTCGCGCATGGGAAGCCGGTCGGGCTCCTGGTGGCTGAACACCCGGCGGTAGCGCTCGTGGCTCGTCATTGGGGTAGACATGGCGACTCCTCGATGGGCGGGCGCGGTTAGAGTAGGCCCGCCGTGATGCGCTTCAGCATGATCCCGCCTACGATCAGCGCGGCGAGGACCAAGACGAACATGATGATGGCGTAGATCAGGTAGACTCTGCCGAGCTTCATGGCTCGCCTCCGGGCTAGTGCTTGTCCAGGAAGGCCCGCACTTCATCGGGCGTGGGCAGGGCGGGGATCGCCCCCTTGCGGGTAGTCGTCAGGGCGCCGACGGCGTTGGCGAAACGGGTCAGCCCTTGCAGCTCCTCCTCGGGGAGGGACCCCAAGGGGCGAGTCTTCCCGGTCTTGACCAGGTGATGGAGCACGGCGGCGACGAAGCCATCGCCGGCGCCGGTGGTATCCTCGCTACCCACGGTGAACCCCGCATGGCGGATGGTCCGCTCGCCGTCGGAGATGGCGCAGCCCCTGGGTCCCGCCGTCACGGCGACCAGGGCCACGCCCATGTCGTGGAGCTTGTCGATACCATCGGCCACATCGGAGATGCCGAACATGAACTCCAGCTCCTCCTCGGCGACCTTCACGAAGTCGGCGTAAGGCAGGCCTTCGATCATGCCTTCACGAGCCGCTTCCTCCGAGGGCCAGAGCGAGAGTCGCAGGTTGGGGTCGTACGAGATGATGGCCCCGGTCTGCTTCGCCGCCTCGATGGCCTTCAGCGTGGCTGAGCGGGACGGCTCCTGGATCAGGGTTATGGAGCCATAGTGGAATACCTTGCACGTGGCGAGTAGGTCGGTGGGTAGCTCGTCCGGGGTCAGGAGCATGTCCGCGCTGGGGTTGCGGTAGAAGGTGAAGTCCCGGTCGCCGTCGGCCATGAGGGAGACGAAGGCAAGGCCCGTCTTGGCCGAGTCGTCGTACACCACTTTGGTAGTGTCCACGCCGGCATCGGCGAAGGTACGGGCCAGGAACTTGCCGAAGGGGTCATCGCCCACCTTGCCGAGAAATGCTGCGCTGGTTCCCAGCTTGGCCACGCCGACGGCGACGTTGGCGGGGGCTCCTCCGGGGGCCTTGCGGAACCCCGGTGCGTCCTGCAGATCCACGCCCGAGACATCGGCCACGAAGTCGATCAGGGCCTCGCCCAAGCAGACCACATCAGCCATGTGCGCCCATCCTCATCCGGTGCAGTGATACCCCGAGGGGCATGGGTTCCTTCGCTGCCGGACGCCGCCGACCCTACCGGGTATACACGGGGATGTGCACGACGACCAGGGCGACCACGTCCTTGTCCACGCCCCGCAGCCCGATGTCGGCGCCGAGGGGGTCGGTGTCGGTCCACGCGAAGAGCAGAGCTTCATCTTCCCGAGGGGTATACACGTTTTCGCGCAGGAACCCCTCGGCCAGGTCACGTCTGAGCTGCTCCGGATCGTTGGCAGCACCCGGCAGGCCGGGGGGCGTTCCCGGTGAGGTGCCACTCATCATGGCCGAATAGACGGCGCTCATGGTCACGTCCGGTGTGGGCATCGCCATCACTGAGATGCCGCCACCCCCGCTGTACGAGCTGCCATACGGGCTGCGGCGGCCGGAGTCGACGTGGCCCGGCACTTTGGGCTCGGGCTCGGTGGTGGCCGCGGTCCGCACTCCCTCCATAGGAACGGAGAAGCTGTCCCCGGCGGCGATGTCGCCCAGGGTCAGGGTCCGCCCTCGGAAAGCCACAACACAGCCCCGTAGGTCGATGCCCAGGTTGTTCTGGAGAGTGCCTTCCAGATTGCGACGGGGTGTGAGCCTGAGGTCACCCGGCATGCCCGCGTCCAGGACCACCGGCCCTTGGGCGGTGAAAACCTGCTGATCCCACATCTGGACGACCAGGTCCTCTACCCTATCTCGGTCCCCGGAGACCACGTGGAAGGGTGTGTCCAGACGCGACTCCTCGGTATAGCCCATGCCGTACGCCCGGTTGAGCACCGGAGGCACGCGAGCATCCACCCTCTCGGCGGCGAAGTTCACGTCGTACCCCGTCTTCCGGGGGCTGAAGAGCGCGTAGTACGACTGAGCCTGCCCGGCGCCCGTGCTCGCCTGCACCTCGAAGAGGGCAGCGGTGCGGAGCTTGACGTCGCTGCCCTTGAGCATGAAGCCCATGCCGTAGGCGGCCACCGAGAAGAGGATCACGATGGCCGGGGTGGTGATCCAAGCCAGCTCCCGCCGGTCGAGCTTCTTGAGAACCAGGTAGTTGACCGGGACCAGGCACACGATGTACAGCACCAGGAACAGGCTGATGACCTGGAATGACGGCGGATTCGGGCCGGCATGCACCGAGAGGGCGTTCGAGACCTGTGCCTCGGGATGCAGCTCGACGAGCCCCGGCTGGTACTGGCGGCCCCGCTTAAGAACGAAGGACATGAGGTCATCGGCGCCATCCCATTGGAGAACGGGCTTCCGGGCGAAGGAGAAGGCCGTCTGCCAGACCGTCCCCACGCCGAGCTGGGCCGAAGTGAGAAGTGGCGTTCCGCTCTGGCTGCTCCACACGTACCCACGCACCAGCTCGCCATCATTGACCGCCGCCGCCGCTGTCTCCATGCGGCCACCGAACTTACCGACCAAGGCCGACAGTCCGTTCTCGAAAGTACGGGTTCCCGTGACCTCCACGGGCAGGTAGGGCGCCAGGAAGGAGTCGGCGACCCGGCGGTACTCCTCGCCGCCCGTCACCATGATGTGGCCCCCGGTGGAGACCCAGTGGAGGATCGCGCCCTCCTGGGTGGGGCTCAGGGCTTGGGACGAGAAGTCCGCCATGATCAGCAGATCCACCCCGTCCAGGCCTTTCCAGGAGTCGGGTAGGCCCGCGGTATCGGTGTACGACACGTAGATATCCGCGGAGCTGTACGCCGTGGAATACCCGCTAGCCCCCGCGCCAGGGGAGCTGCCGCCGCTCATCCACGTGGTCGTATCGATGGCCCGGATGAAGTTGTACTGGGGCGAGGACTCGGTGCAGACCAGCACGATGATGTCCGTGATCTCCTCGGCCTGGGCGTTGACCTTCGTCTCCCGTTTGGGCCCGCGGTCGGGCTCGAATCCGACGAGGAAGTGCTCGACGGCGCCGGTGCGGCCCACATGGGGGTAGAGCTGCACCCGCTTGTGAGCGCCCGCGGGCATGTCCACGGGCTGGGAGTACAGGTAGGGCGCGCCGCTCTGGCCAGGGACCTCCACATAGGCCTCGCCTCGCGCGTCGCGGTCGCCATCGTTGATCAGCTCGATAGTCACCTGGGTGGTGTGCTGCTCCCTATAGTGGCCCTCGTGGCCGAAGACGATCTCGCCCACTCGAACCTGGCCCAGGGCGGGCAGGGCAAGCAGCGCGACGACCATGACGACCAGGCAGCGTCGCCCCACTGGGAGCAGTATCCTCCATCGTGCATCTCGGTCACGGTACAAGTGCGTCACGGCGGCCTCCTGTGCACCTCGTGCTCCACTGAGAAGCGGGCCCGGTCATCCATGTTTCCACCAAGGCCCGGCGGTCCCTTCCAGTGACTCGACCAGGGACCGGACGACCGGAGAGCGCGATGGTGACGCCCACCGATCCTCACGGGGTAGGTTGCTCGGTTGCAGGGCGATGTTACCGCGACGCGGAGAGGAGGTGGCCGCCCGGCCGCCGGGAACCCTCCCTCATGACTCGGAACCGGCTAGGCGTTCTGCTCGCGATGATCGTCCCCGCGGCTGCGGTGGCTCAGGACGCCGCCCTGGACTGCCAGGTGGCCTCCCCGAGATACCGGGGCAGTCTGTATTCCACCATGATGACGCTCGAAGGCGCCTTCCGGGTGACACTGGCCCTGGGCGACGGTCTCGATGCCGTCACTTTGGCTGGGACGGTCACGGAGCCGAGTGGCACCGAGGGCGATGCGAAGGTCTTGCCCGGTGCGATGGACGGGACCTACCACTTGCCCTTCATCTTGCGCCAATACGAGCCCGGGCCGCTCGTGCTCCGGGCCCGAGCCCTGGATGGCGACCGCGTGGTGGCCACGGCATCGGCGACGGTCAACGTCATGCCGCGAGCACCCCATGAGGTGACCCTCAGTGATGCCGGGGCACTGCTGGTCCAGGGCGTCCCCGTGTTCCCAATCGGCTATGCGGGCGCGGTCCCCCAGCGTGCGGGCGCACTGCCCGACGCGAGCTTCGGGCTTCTGCTGGCCGAGGACGAGATGGGCCTATCGCCCCAGCGGATCTGGGATCCCAGGGTCCTGGCCGTGGTGACCGCTCCGCAGGACGGTGAGCGGCTCGCTGCCAACGCGGCCTCGGGCGCCATCGGAGCGTGGCTGGCGACCGACGAGCGGGACTATGCGTCGCTCATGCAAGCCGATCCGTATCATCCCGTCATCGCCCGGACCTACCAGGACGAGACCGAGGGCGATGTGGTGCTCATGGCGCTGGACGCCGAGGATCCGGCTTCATCGATTGCGGATCTGGCCCGGGCCATGGGTGAGGACGCCCTCGGTCGTCCCCACTGGGCTCTGCTTCCGTCGCCCCAGGCGGCAACGGGTGAGCGGCTGGCGGCACTGGCCGTGGGCTGCGCTGTCGCCGGCGGGCGGGGCGTGGTGTTCCGGTCGGGAGGGCTCACCCCGCCGGGTCTCACCGAGGCTCTGGATGGCGCGCCGCATCGGCTCTCGGCCCTCGCCCCACTTCTGCTGGCGCCGTACGCGCCGCGTGCGACCACGGTGGACGAGGACGGCGTGATCGCCGCCATCAAGCGGCTGGATTTCGACGACTACCTGATCGTCGCCAACCTGACCGACGCGGCGACGACCGTCACCTGTCGCGGCCTGGGGCCGGAGGACGCGGTGGATCTGATGACGGGCCAGGCGGTCGCCAGCGCTGAGGGCGGCGTACTGAGGGTGCCCATGGCGCCGTGGGCGACCCGGGCGCTCATCCTCAAGGAGAGGGACGAGGTCCCCAATGGCTGAGCTGGCGATACGCGGCGGCGAGCCCGTGCGCTCAACGCCCTTCCCGCCCCGTGACGGTCTGTACGGCGACGATGATCTGGAGGAGCTGAGGCAGGCGCTGGAGCAGGGTACCCTGTTCCGGGTCGAGGGCCAGAAGGTCCGGCAGCTCGAAGCCGAGTTCGCCGACCGCTATGGCGCCAAGCACGCCATCGCGTGCACCTCGGGAACCGCAGCCCTCCATCTGGCCCTTATGGCCCTGCGAACGGAACCCGGCGATGAGGTCATCGTGGCGCCGGTCACCGATGCCGGGGGCCTGATCCCCGTCGTCACCCAGAACGCTCTGCCCGTGCCCGCCGACACCGCGCCCCGAAGCCTGAACCTCCACGCCGACTCGGTGGCGGAGCGGATCTCCGAGCGAACCCGGGCCATCATCCCCGTCCATGTGGCTGGCGTGCCCGTGGACATGGCCCCGATCCTGGAGCTAGCGGAGGAGCGGGGCATAGCCGTTATCGAGGACTGCGCCCAGGCACACCAGGCGCTCCACCGCAGCCGGTACGTGGGCACCCACGGCCAGGTGGGCTGCTTCTCACTCCAGCAGAGCAAGCAGCTCGCCACCGGCGAGGGCGGCATGTGTGTCACCGATGACGACGAGCTCGCGGCCCGAATGCGGATCTGTATGGATAAGGGTTGGATTCGAGGACGCACGGAGCGGGCCTATCCCATGGTCGGCCAGAACTACCGCATGAACGAGCTGACCGCCGCCGTGGGCCTGGCCCAGCTCCGGAAGCTCGATGACCGCGTCGCCGTCCGGAGCCATGTGGGCGGCCTAGTGCGCCAAGGGATCGAGGGCATTCGGGGCCTGCACACCCCGGAGCCGCGGCCCGGTGACCGCTTCACCTACTGGTTCTTCCCGGTCTACGTGGAGGACGGTACGGGGGGCCACTCGCCCGAGGAGTTCGCCGCGGCGCTGGCCGCCGAGGGCATACCCGCCAGTCACGGCTACATCGGCCAGCCCATGCACCTGCTGTTCGGGCCCGTACGAGGTCACCGAGCCTACGGCACGTCGGGGTGTCCATGGGACTGTCCCCTCGCCGGCCGGGCCATCCGGTACAGCCGAGATGACTGCCCCAGCGCCGAAGACGCTCTGGCACACCTGGTGATGATCGCCATGAATGAGTTCTATACCGATCGGGAGGCCGAGGACATGGTGACCGCTCTGCGCAAGGTGGCAGGCGCCCGATGACGCGAGACGTGACCATCGTAGGCATCGGCTCCACCCTGATGGGGGATGACGGGATCGGCGTGCGCGCGGCGGAGAGGCTCCGGGAGGCCGAGCTGCCCGACGGGATCCGCGTGGTCGCCAGCGGCCTCATCGGCGTGGACCTGGTGTACGAGCTGGAGGAGCTGGAGGCGGCGGTCATCATCGATGCCGCCGACTTCCGAGGCGAGCCCGGCGAGATCAAAGTCGCCTCTCCCGACCAGATCGAGGATCTGGGCATCGAGCGGCTGGGCGCGGCCCACTCCATCGGCCTCGCCGAGGCCCTCACCATGCTGAAGCTCACGGGCGCGGACCCGGTCATTCGCTTGGTCTGTGTTCAGCCCAAGGACGTCTCGCCCAGGGAGGCTCTGAGCCCCGAGCTGGAGGCTCGGCTGGCCGCGGTGTGCGATGCTGCCCTGGAGGCGGCGAGAGGGCTCAGGGAGTAGCCTCACACACCACCCGGAACCCCACATTGAACACTTTCTGGTACGGCGGGTAGTCGAGCCAGTAGCTCGAGGTGCAGCGCTTGGGACGGTCGTACCAGGAGCCGCCGCGCACGATCTTCCGCCCCTGGTGCCGCTCGCTTAGCGTCCACTCCCACACATTGCCATGCATGTCGTGCAGACCCCATGGGTTGGCCCCGTACGAAGCGGCCTGGGCGGTCAGGAAGCTGCCGTCGTCGTGGCTGTCGTCTTTGGGCACCCAGTCGTCGTAGCGATTGGCATTGTCCAGGACCACGGCCTGGGTGTAGTTGCCCCGGGCCGTGCAGGCGGCGAACTCGCTGAGGCTGGCATCGCCGAGACTGGCGCGGGAGGTGTAGTCGGCGCCGAGGTTGCCGAACCAGAAGTCGGTGGCGGTGCCCGCCCGGCAGGCCCACTCCCATTGCTCCTCCGTGGGGAGGGTGAACCGCCGGCCGATGCGCTCGCTCAGCCACTCACAGAAGGCCATGGCATCGTGCCAGCTCACCCGGAGGACCGGGGCTTTCGGATCGGTCATGGGGTAGCCCACCCGGCCGAACTGGTAGCCGTGGCGCGATTCGTGGCGGCTGTCGTGGGTGGGGTCGAACCGCATGAACAGCTCGTTGGTCACCTCGATGGTGGCC